>JBGAVF010000158.1:0-7238 GCA_044228315.1 Bacteroidia bacterium
GGCAGTGGACCGTAACTACATCAAGCGACTGCTGCGTGAAGCCTACCGTATGGAGAAGCCGGTATTCTTTGAACAGCTGAAACATCATCAGATTGCGCTGCAGGTGCATTATATGGCCAAGGCGCCGATACCCTTGCCGGAGATACAGCAGCGCATGCATGATGGATTATTGAAAATTGTTGCAGACCTTTGTGCCCTATGAAATGGCTCCTGATCAAATTCTTCCGGCTCTACCAGCTCCTGTTGAGCCCTATGCTGCCCAATGCCTGCCGGTACAACCCTACCTGCTCACAGTATGCCATTGAAGCGGTGACCAAATACGGAGCCTTCAAAGGCGGATGGATGGCCCTGAAACGGATCCTGAGCTGCCACCCCTGGGGCGGACACGGTTATGATCCGGTGCCGTAATACCTGAGCATAGCATACCTAGTAAAAACAGTTCACTCCATTATTCATTACAAATAAAAAAGCCTGACGTGCATTGCTGCGCCGACAGGCTTTTAATTTTTCAGGAAGGTTGGGTTACTCTACCACAATTTTCTGTGTGGCTACTTTTCCTTCTGTGATCACTTTCACAAAGTACACCCCACGGGCGGCATCCGGAATGCGGATCTCCTGCTCACGGGTATTGGCCAGTGAAATAAGCGCTATTTGTTTTCCTTGCAGATCGGTAACCTGTGCTGTGGCATTGTTTAAAGCTTCGAAAGATACCAGGGTAAAGGTACCATGGTTCGGGTTCGGGAACACACCAAAGGCAAAGGATGCATCGGCTCCATCGATACCTACATTGGTTACGTTGATGTAGTTTGTACGCACCTTAGGGGCTACCGAAAAGGTTGGATGTGTCACTGCAAGCGTTACAGAATACACCGCCTTGGTGGTGAAACGCACCGAAGGATTTGCGCTGTTCTGGTTGGTGCTGTTCAGGTAGCTGATATTGGAAGGTGCAAACGACCACTGGTACGTGCAACTGGCGTTGTTGGTGGTGAGGTTCGAGAAGTTGAAAATGGTATTGATGTCCCCGGTGGTTTTGTCGGCAATGAAATCGGCAACCGGCTGTCCGCTTGAATTATTCACCGTAATATAGGTGGTGCGTGTTTTGGTGCTGGTTCCGTAAGGATTTACCACATCGAGCTTCACGGTATAGGTACCGGCGGTATTGAATTTTACTTCCGGGTACTGACTGTTGGCATTGGTACCGGCAACAAACTGGTAATCGGTATTGAGTGTGCCCGGGGTAATGGTCCAGGTCCAGTTGGTGATCATACTTAAGCTGGTGTCGCGGAGGATTGTAGTGGCACCGGTGCTTAATACGGTAGTGGTTGCATAAAAATCGGCAACAGGCTGCAAGTCCACTGCACGGATGATACCGTTCAGGTTGTCGCAGATATACAGTGTTTTTTTATCAGAGGTCATAATAACACCGGTTGGGGTATTGAAACGAGCAGATTGTCCGGCGGCGTCGGTGTTGCCCGAAACCTGGTGCTTACCACACAGGGTATTAACATAGTTCACCGTTTTGTTCCAGCGGCGCAGGGTGTGTGCATTGTTGCTGGCAACAAAGAAGAGATGACCGAATGGATCCACCATGATACCGTCGGGTGATTTCACCGAGCAGGAAAGGCGGGCACCGTCATCACCGGCAAATACGCCTCCGCCACCGGCAAAGGTTTCAACGGTTCCGGAACCCAGCAGGATACGACGGATCAGGCTGTTACCGTAATCGCATACATACAGGGCATTGTCGGCTGAAGAGAATGCGATACCGCGGGGGTATTTGAATTTTGCCTGGGCCAGGGTACCGTTCACCATGCCACCGGCCGAGCCGCTGGCACTTCCGGTAAGGGTGGTAACTGCACCACTCGAGATCACGATTTTACGGATGCTGTTATTATTTTCATCGGTAACATACAGGTTGGTGCCATCGGTACAGATACCGTAAGGCCCGTCGAAGCGGGCGGCGGTGCCGGTGCCGTCGGTAGTACCTGCAGGCGGGTTCGAGCCTTCCGGAGCCCCAACGAAGGTAGACACCTGCTGGGTGCTTCCCACGTTTACATAAGGAGCTATTTTGCGAATGGCATTGTTCATGGCATCGCATACATAAACATTGCCCGAAGCATCACTCACAAGGCCTTTCGGTGAATGAAACAGGGAAGAGGTTCCGTACGCATTGGTATATCCCCATGCACCGGTGGTGCCGGGAGCAAACATGGAACCTACACGGGTATACACCACGTTTTGTCCGGCGGGTATTACTTTAATGCAATGATTGTCGGCATCACTCACATACATGTTTCCGTTCGGGTCGAAACACATACTGTGGGGTTGCGACCATTTGGTGTTCGCAATGGTTTGTCCGGAGGTGTTACCGGCAGTGGTTTTGTCGCCCGACCAGGTTGTTACGGTTTGAGCATTACCTGCCAGTGCCGACATAGTAAGTACAATGAAGAGTAAAATACGGTTCATAAATATGGAATAAAAATAATTAATGACGATTTGGGGTATCGGGCAAAAATAACTAAAAAACGATACTCCGGGAGCTAAAATTTGGCAATCTCGTTAAGCACATTTTTCTCGATCCGGTTGAGCACATCTGTGCTGTCGGCCTTCTCAAACGCCTTACCGGTGATTTTCTCGTACAATTCAATATAGCGTTGTGTTATCGAGTCCACCACCGCATCGGTCATTTCCGGTATTACCTGCCCTTCCAGCCCCTGAAATCCGTTCTCTATTAACCATTGACGCACAAACTCCTTGGAAAGTTGCTTTTGCGGAATATTTTCTTTCTGACGTTCTTCATACCCTTCGGCATAGAAGTACCGCGATGAGTCGGGGGTATGAATTTCGTCGAGCAGGTATATCTTTCCGTCGCGTTTCCCGAACTCATACTTGGTATCCACCAGGATAAGGCCGCGCCGGGCGGCTTCTTTGGAGCCGTATTCATACAGCTTTCGGGTATACCCCATTACCTCATCCAGTTCTTCCCGCGTCATATAGCCGCCGGCAACGATCTCATCCGGCGACATGTCGATATCATGTCCGGTTTCGGCTTTCGAAGAAGGGGTAATAAGAGGTTCCGGGAACGGATCGCTTTCATGCAGACCATCGGGCATGCTGCTACCGCAGATGGTTCGCTTGCCGCTTTTGTATTCACGCCAGGCATGTCCGCTGAGGTAACCGCGTATCACCATTTCCACTTTGAAAGGCTGGCAACGCAACCCCACCGATACATTCGGGTCGGGTACCGACTGCAGCCAGGTAGGTACAATATGTTTTACATCCATGAGGAATCGGGCCGCGATCTGGTTCAGTACCTGTCCCTTATACGGTATGGCCCGGGGCAATACATGATCGAAGGCGGAGATACGGTCGGTGGTGATCACCACCAGATGGTCGTTGCCGATTTCATATACATCTCTAACTTTCCCGCGGATAAAATTCTTCTGATTGGGGAAGAAGAAATTGGTTGACATTAATGCGTTAGCTATCATGAGTTATCGTGGTCCTGATTATGTTCGTCGTATGCTTCAATAATTTCTTTTACCAGCCGGTGGCGCACCACATCGGTGACATCGAGGTACTGTACTTTTATACCTTTAATGCCTCCCAGTATTCTCACTCCGGTGGCCAGTCCGCTCATATGTTTTTTGGGCAGGTCAATTTGTGTGAGGTCGCCGGTTACAATTACTTTGGCATGCGGCCCCATGCGGGTAAGGAACATACGCAGCTGCGACTGCGTGGCATTCTGGGCCTCATCCAGAATAATAAAGGCGTGATCGAGGGTACGTCCCCGCATAAAAGCCATGGGGGCTACTTCAATGGTGCGGTTCTCGAGGTATTGCTTCAGCTTGTCGGCTGCGATCATATCATCGAGGGCATCGTAGAGCGGACGCAGATACGGGTCAATTTTTTCTTTCAGATCGCCCGGCAGAAATCCCAGACTCTCTCCTGCCTCAACGGCCGGTCGCGCCAGGATGATACGCTTCACTTCTTTATTCTTTAAAGCCCGCACAGCCAGTGCCACCGCGGTATAGGTTTTACCGGTACCGGCCGGACCAATGGCAAAAACAATATCGTTCTTTGCTACATGTTCCGCCAGTTTACGCTGGTTGCCGGTGCGCACTTTGATGATCTTACCGGCTACCCCGTGCAGGATGATATCCCCGTCGGGGGCCAGTATCTCAACATCGTTGCGTTCCAGTATTTCATTCACACGGCTTTCGGTAAGGCTGCCCTGATTATGCAGCGCGTTGATGAGCTGCACAATTTTTTCATGCAGCTGATCGATCTCCTGCTCCTCACCCATTACCTTGAGCTCGTTGCCCCGTGCAATAATTTTCAGTTTCGGATATTTATTCTGAAGATGCCTCAGGTTGGTATTGTTGGCACCAAAAAATTCGGCAGGTTCTACGTCTGCCAGAGAGATGGTTTTTTCTATCAAGATATTCTCTTCCGTTAAATCGTTGCTTTTAAAAATTTAGTGCGGAGTTTGTGAACTCTGCTATTTTTGCACAAAGATAATTTAGAATCGGATGCAAACGAAGCAACCTTCGATTCTTTATTCACACTATTTAAACAATGTCGCAACATATCACCATTACCACCGATACAGGAAAGGATTCGGTATATGTTTCAGCATTCAAAGGCATTCTGTATTCGGTCATCAAAAATATCACCATCACCGAGCTGCATGCCGACATTCCGATGCGTGACGTGAAGATGGCCGCATTTCATGTGCGTTACAGCTATCCGCATTACCCCGACGACACCCTGCATATTATTGATGTAGACAGCAGTTTTGTGCTGCACAAAAACCTGCTGTACACCCGGGTGGGCAAACAGCATTTTCTTTCCCTCGACAATGGGGTGCTCTCCCTTATTCATCCGGGCATGGAAATGCAGGTATTTCAGGTGAAGCTGCCCGAAGAAGCCGGGACGTTGCGCTACCACAAATTTGCCTTCGCAGCCTCCCATATTCTGAACAATACCCGCACCCCCGACATTTTTCAACCCACCATCAGCTACCGTACCTACGAAACCCAATTGCCCAAAATTATCGGCAACCGCATCACTGCTGAAGTGGTTTCCATTGATATTTTCGGCAACTGCATCACCAGCCTGAGCCATGATTTGCTGGAATCTCACCGCAAAGGACGTAAGGTAAAAGTGCTGCTGCGCTGGGGCGAATCCATCGACAACATTCATGAGTCGTATTACCAGGTGGATGATGCCGACTATGTATGCATTGTGAACAGCATGGGCCTGATGGAAATTGCGCTGAAAAATGCCAATGCCAGCCAGTTGCTGGGCATTCAACTGAAGTCACCCGTTATTTTTGAATTTGAATAAGTATGATTACCCGTCTGGTAAAAATGTCGTTCCGTTCTGAAGAGACCGAAGCCTTTATCCAACTCTTTTACCGTGTAAAGCCGGCCATCGAAAATTTTCCCGGCTGCAGCGGGGTCACCCTCATTCGCGACACCCTCAACCCGCATGTGTTTTTCACCGTGAGCACCTGGGACCATCCCGATTCACTGGAGAAATACCGAAATAGTGCCCTCTTCAACGACACCTGGGCGCAGACGAAAATAAAATTCAACGACCGGCCCGAAGCCTGGAGCTGCCGGGAGGTTGATTCCCGGTAAGTATTTTTCTTCTTCTACCGGGTCCATAATAACGATATGTTGACTTTTGGGCGGGATTAAATTCTCCTTAAACTGACGAAAATCAGGGATAGATGCCATGCATATCGTTTTGCGGGCGTGAAAAGAACGTATATTTGAACTATTATATACCTTCAATACCGCTGATCCCATGAAGAAATTTTTATTCCTTACCGCCTGCGTCCTTCTTTCTGTGTTGCGTTCCGTATCACAAACGGCTCCTAACTTCACAGCCACCGATTGCAACGGACAGTCGCATAACCTCTACACCGAGCTGGCCCAGGGGAAAGTAATAGTACTGGTATGGGTTATGCCTTGCGCGTCATGCATTGGTCCGGCCCTAACGGCATACAATGTGGTACAGAGTTATTCCAACCCAAAAATAGTGTACTGGCTCATTGATGATGCCGCGAATACACCCTGCGCCACTTTATCCGGCTGGGCTACCAACAACGGTATCGGAAGCAACCGCACCAACTTCTCCACCTCTGCCATTGTAGAATCGAACTACGGGGGTGTGGGGATGCCCCATGTGGCCGTGGTGGCCCCCGACCGAAAATATTATTTTAATGCACTGAATGCGGATGCCGGCAACGCAACCAATATCCAAAACGGAATCAATGCTGCACTTACCCATGTAGGGATCAAGTCAAGCACCCCTGAAGTGGTGGTGAAAGCCACGCCAAACCCTGCCTCATCGGTGATTGAACTTACCTACACACTTCCATCAGCCGGAGCGGTAACTGTGGAAGTGGTGAATACCCTTGGACAGGTAATCACCACATACGCACTACAGCAACAGGAAGCCGGCAAACATGTATATGAGGTGAACATCAGTTCACTGGCAAACGGAACCTATTTCTTCCGTTTCAACACCCCGCAAAGCACACAGCTCATTGAGTTCACGGTATCCCATTAACTACATTACGGTATGAACCCCATCCACAGGTCTTTCACTTCCCGTCGACCATCACACAACCTTTTCCTATCCCTTTTCGTTTTTTTCTGTTTCGTATTTACCAACACGTCACGGGCACAATGTTGTTCGGCCGGCGGGGGCTGCCCTATTGCCGGTGGTGCCTCCATGGGTGTATTGCTCGAACACCAGTTCGACCTCAATGCCAACTACCAGTATGTTTCCACCACCAAGTTTCTGAAAGGTGATTCACCCGATAAAAACTTCCTCGACCGGTTCTACAGCAAATACGGATATTACCGCATTGGCTATGGCATTACCAAAAGCCTCACGGTGTCGCTGGAAGCCGGCAACTATTTCACCAAAACCCAGATCGGCCTGCATAAGCGCGATACCATCTCCACTCACGGCCCCGCCGATTTCATCATCTTCCCCAAATATGCACTGCTGAACAAGTCGGGTGAGAATACCCATTCCGAGATCACCGTTGGTCTGGGCTTTAAACTTCCCATGGGCAATCCCAAAGATACCATGAAACAGGTGGAGCCTTTCTCGGGCAACGTGTATTACATACTGAAACCGGTGGCCATTCGTAACACCACCGGAGGTCATGATATGATCTTCTTCCTCTCCATGTTGCAAAGCTATCCGAAGAAAAA
>JBGAVF010000159.1:0-7584 GCA_044228315.1 Bacteroidia bacterium
GAATTAGACACAAAAGTGATTAAGAAAATGCAGAAAGTTTGCAAAGACCATGGTGACAAATTAAAACTTAAAGACGGAAAACTATTTATTGAAGATGAAAAAGACATTGACCTTGCATTAAAAATGTTAGGTGACTATTACAAACGTGGAGAAGTATCAGGAAAAGCATATGGGACATTTGCAGGTAAACAATTAACAATAGCCGAATAAGCCAACGCATTTGGTGGCACATTACTATTAAATACATGAAAGCATCTCGACTGGATGGATTGGTGGATGGGATTTTTGCCATTGTTATGACCTTGCTGATCATTGAGATCCGGGTACCTGAATTTCATGAGGATACGAACAACACCGAGTTATGGCATGCCCTTACGGAACTAGGCCCCCTGTTTCTGAGTTATGTGTTGAGCTTTTCATTGTTGTTCACCTACTGGAGAGCCTATTGCTACGTGATACTGAATGCAAAAACATTCAATACACGGCTGACGAATTCTACCGCTCTTATTTTATTCTTCATCGGGTTAATACCCTTCACCACCCATTTACTCGGACGATACAACTATACCCAGCTGGCCGTTCTGTTGTACGGATTGAATATTGTTCTCATCGGTGTTTCCATGTTCGACATGAAGATTTACATTTACCGCTCGAATCTGAACGAAACGGTACAGGTCACCGCCAAAAGCATACGCCACAGCAATATACGGCTACTGGTTCCTGTAATTTGTTCTGTTATTTCAATGGGTTTGTCGTTTATAAGCACCACTCTTTCCATGCTGGTGTTTACCCTGCTGATCCTTTTCAACCTCACCCAAAAAGGCGCCGATCTGGTGGATTATTTGATACGTAAGCAGGAGAACGTGTAGCAGATTTCTTTTTGCTTTTTCAATACCGGACATGTATCCGGACACGTTTAGTAAGGTCTAAGAATTCGCACGCGCGTTCAGACCTGGTTTTTAAAAGATAACTTTTAGGCTGACTTCATTTTTAAAAGGGTATCCTTGCCATTCATAACTTATGAAATGAAGGAAAGAATCACCCGTCTTAAATGTATTTATTTGGCTTTTGCCGTAGTTTTCACTACCCATTTTTTATCTGCACAAACCACCGTTATTACCGGTCCTGCCGGCAGCGGACAGTTTGGCAAAACTATAACAGTTCTCACCAATGGGAATTATGTGGTGACCGACCCTTTATGGGATAACGGAGCCATTGCGGATGTAGGTGCTGTCTATCTTTATAATGGAGTAAGCCATGCCCTTATCAGCACCCTTACAGGCAGCACCTACAACGACCAGGTAGGTGGCGGCGCTGTGACGGCTCTTTCCAACGGCAATTTTGTGGTACGAAGTAATATTTGGGACAACGGTGCCGTAACCAATGCTGGGGCTGTGACCTGGGGGGATGGAACCACCGGGACCGCAGGAGCGGTCAGCAGCACTAACAGCCTTGTGGGCAGTACCGCCAGCGATGCGGTAGGGACCGCTATAACGGCATTAAACAATGGTAACTATGTAGTAAAAAGTTCAAATTGGGATAATGGAGCATTAAACGGCGCGGGTGCCGTATCCTTTGGCAATGGCAGCGTTGGTGTAACAGGTGTGATCAGTTCTTGTAACAGTGTAAGAGGCGCTGTGACCAATGCAGGCGCAGGCTATACCCTGGCCTATAACAGCACCTATGCATATGAGATCGTGGGTAGTCAGGTGGAAAATATCGTAACGGTTTTCAGTCCCAACGGGCAAAGCCTGGGGGTGCATCTGGATGCAGTAACCCAAACCCTCGCCGGAATTGCACCTACAGCTTTTGTGAACAGCAGTTGCCACATCATTTCCAGTGTATTGCCCAACGGGGCCGCGCCTGTTAGCGGCAGTATCACAGCAAAAGTTTGGGTGGAAAGCACCCAGCCATCCCAGTATCTTAAACGTCATTATGAAATTACACCAGCAAGCAATGCGTCCACAGCTACCGGTCGGGTCACCCTGTATTTCACCCAGCAGGAGTTCGACGATTTTAATGCTGTGAACGCGGCAAAACTTCCGGCGAATCCTTCGGATGCTTCCGGGAAAGCCAACGTTTTGCTGGAAAAACGCCCCGGCACCAGCAGCGACGGTACGGGCCTTCCGGCCACCTACACAGGTACCCCCGCCAACCTCGACCCGAACGATGCCGATATTGTATGGAACAACTTATTGAGCCGATGGGAGGTGAGCTTTGATGTGACGGGCTTCAGCGGTTTTTTTGTCAAAACCATATCCGGTATTCTGCCATTGCGCTGGATACAGGTAAGCGGCACCCTGAATGAAAAAGAACAGGCCATCATCCGCTGGAAGGTGCAGGAAAGAAATGTGGCAGATTTCACCCTGCAGAAAAGCAGCAACGGCAGCGAGTGGAATGATATAGGAACAGCAGTCAGTAAAGGCATCGGCACGAATAGTTACATGCAAACCGATGCACAGACCCTGGAAGGCACGGGCTATTACCGCATCCGGGAAAACGAACTCAATGGCAGTTACAGTTATTCGAGCATTGTACGGTTATCAAATAGTGTAGCCCCTGAAATGAGCCTATACCCCAACCCGGCACAGGATGTATTTACCCTGAGCGTCGATAAAGGATTATTGAATACCATCGCCACCCTTACCGACAGCCGAGGGGTTGTACTGAAGCAAATACAGATTAACGGGATGCAAACGAAGATTGACATCAAGAGTCTGCCCCAGGGCATCTATCTGTTGAAAACCAGCAACGGAGATACCCGAAAACTGGTGAAAGAATAAACGAATAAGTGATTGGGCCTTCAATGGTCTTGAACCCGTAGCTATTCCTATTTACAGGCTCATACTATTTTATTATCGGAGGCCCGTGATCGGGTTTGGTACTATGATGTAGCGATCGGGCTCATTGTATGGCAAGGCATTATTTTTCGCCTGATTTTTACAAATTCATGCCTGATTTCTGATGGACGAATTTTACTGCAGGCTATAGATTTGTGCCACAATTCCTGACAACAGGAATGAACAAACACTAATGAAGGAAAGCTCCGGAAGGAGTGCCTTTTAAAAGCTTCGCTGAAAAAAGGAGATCCCGGTTACTGAAGAGTGCCGGGATTTTTTTTATGTTAAGAGAGGCACGTATGTTCAGTGAAGAAGGGATCCATCGATGGCATACACACATTCCCGGGTAATAAGACCGGCCTTGTATTCTATTTCATATTCATGCATTCCCTGGTTTTTCAATCTTCGAAACCTTCCCGGCATGCACCGCATGTTCTTTCTCAAAGGCTTTTCGCACCGCCTCAGGCAAGGCGTTGTAGGTCATACCGGTTTCGGTCTCCAGCCAGGTACCGTCGGCTTTAAAGTTGGCCGATGCATCTGCCCCGTTCCAGGTAAAGTTAGCCTCGTATTCGGTAGCATTCTCCTTTTCCCAGCGCACATGGGTGGCGTCGGGGAATTTTAGTTGAAAGGCCTTCACTACTTCCGCAGGTGGGGTGGTGCCGGCAAAAAGGGGCGCTGAAACAGAAAACAGCATGAGTAAAATAACAAGTGACTTGTGCATGGTACAGGAGGTTGTTCTAGAAGGGAAAGATAGGAAGAAAAAGGGTATTTAACTATCATTTTTCTTACTTGAAACCTAACCGACACATTCCGTAGCAGATTGCTGTGAACAAAGTACCGCAGGGATTGAAGTTCGCATCCTGCATACAGGGAATTATGTAGCAGTAAAGATAATTTTTATTGTGCAGGTAGAGAGGAATGTCTATTTTTGATGGTATCATATGATACTATCATTTTAATGAAGCCACCGTATACTATTACCCGTGAAATAATACAATTAATAGCCTCTGTTTCTGAAAAGATCGGGGCAATTAACGCGTCCCATTTATATAAACCGGTGACTGAACTGCGGAAGAAAAACCGGATCAGAACAATTCAGTCGTCTCTTGAAATTGAGGGGAATACGCTTACAGAAAATCAGATCACGGCATTGCTTGAAAACAAGCGGGTGATCGCACCGAAAAAGGATATTCTTGAGGTGCAAAATGCCATCCGGTTATATGATCAATTGCATCAGTTCAATCCGTATAAACGAAAGGATCTGGAAAAGGCTCATGCAGTTCTAATGAAGGGGCTGGTAGAACAAGCGGGTGCGTTCAGGACATCGAATGTAGGAATTGTAAAGGGGGCAAAAGTGGCACATATTGCTCCGGAAGGGGCCATGGTGAATGGTTTGATGAATGATTTATTTGAATACCTGAAAAAGGATGACGATTTACTTCTGATCAAAAGTTGTGTGTTTCATTACGAATTCGAGTTTATTCATCCATTCACCGACGGGAACGGCAGAATGGGGAGATTCTGGCAAACCGTAATCCTTACAAAGCAATTTCCGGTTTTTGAATTTTTACCTGTTGAGCATTTCTTTCTGTTTCTGATAAAAAAGGGAATTCTACCGTGTTCATTGAGTTTATGCTGGGAATCATTTCTGACGCTTTGGAGGAACTTCTGCAATCACAAAACAAGACACTTACGCCGGAAGACCGTATCATGTTGTTTAAGGAGAAGTATGATGAAAAAACCTTTACCAGAAAGGAATACCTGCAGCATTTTAAAAATATTTCTGCACCAACAGCGAGCCGCGATTTAAAATGGGCGGTAGATAAAGGCTTGTTGAAAAAATCAGGAGAACAACGAATGACAGTGTATTGGTTTGGGTGAAAAGGCAACTATTTCCCAATACAGAACTTCCCGAATATGGTACCAAGGATGTCCTTGTCCACATCAATATCACCCGTGATAGTGCCCAGGGCCTGAAGGGCCGCTCTCAGATCGAATGCCACAAGCTCCCCGCCGGTATGGGCCTGAATGCCTTCACGCACCTTATCGAGCGATTGGTTGGCTTTTAGTAATGACTCATAATGCCTCAGGTTCGAAACAATGGTATGGTTGCCACTCAGCTGGGTATCTTTCACCACCATTTCGTACAGTCGTTTTTTTAAAATATCCAGATGCAATCCGTTTGAAGCCGATATAAACAGCACATCCAAGCCTGGATACCGGTTCATATCCTGCATCAGGTCTTCCTTGTTGCCCAGCAATAACACGGGAATGCCATGGGTATGCAGCATATCAAGATCTTTCTTCACCTCAGATTCATCCATAGTGGTGCTGTCGAACACATACAGGATGATAGACGACTGACGTATTTTTTCGAACGTACGTTCAATGCCCAGGTGTTCAATGGCATCGGCTGCCTCCCGTATACCGGCGGTATCGATGAGCCGGAATAAGATGCCATGAATATGCAGGGTTTCTTCAATGGTGTCGCGGGTGGTGCCGGCTATTTCACTCACAATGGCCCGGTCTTCCTGCAGCAAAGCATTGAGCAGGGTCGACTTACCGGCATTGGGCCGGCCGGCGATCACCGTGGTGACCCCTGTTTTTAATACGTTCCCCAGTTGAAACGATTGTATCAGTGGGCGAATCACCTCCTGAATGGAGTCGATGAGTTTTATCAGTTGTTCGCGGTTGGCGAATTCCACATCTTCCTCGCTGAAATCGAGTTCCAGTTCTATAAGTGCAGCAAAGCGTATCAGTTCTTCCCTCAGGTCGCGAATGATCTTTGCAAACCCGCCCCGCATCTGGTTCAGGGCCATATCGTGGGAAGCCCGGGAATCGGACGCGATAAGGTCAGCCACGGCTTCGGCTTGAGACAAATCGAGTTTTTTGAGAAAAGCACGCAGGGTGAATTCACCGGGTTCGGCGCTGCGGGCCCCCTGTGCGATCATCACTTCCAGAATCTTCTGAAGTATAAACGGGGATCCCGTGGCGGAGATCTCCACCACATTTTCACCGGTGTAGCTGTGCGGACCTATAAAAAGGGATACCAGCACCTCGTCGATCACCGAACCATCGGGTTCGGTGATTTTACCAAGATGAATGGTATGTGAAGGTTGTTGCTGTAGGTTTTTCCCTTTAAAAAGGGAATTGGTAAGGGCAATGGCATCCTTTCCCGAGAGCCGTATTACGCCAATGGCGCCGGTTCCGGCCGGGGTGGCCGGGGCAATAATGGTATCGTTGAGCTGGTAAACCGGATGCATGTTCCGGCAAAAATACGTATTGAAATTGTGCCGGTTCGTTGAATTTTAACTATATTTGCCATGGTTTTGAAAAGAGGGGTACCAGCCCCTCTTTTTTTGTACTATGCAATTGGCAGAAAAGATAGCGGTATTAGTGAACGAATCCCTGAAGGATTCACCGGTGTTCCTGGTGGAGGTGAAGTTGTCGAAAGGCAACAAGCGCCTGCTCATCACCCTCGACGGGGACAAAGGCGTGAGTATTGATGATTGTACCGCGGTAAGCCGCCTGGTGAGTGACTGGCTCGATGCCCAAGATGAAATTGAGAACACGTTCCACCTGGATGTGTCGTCGCCGGGAGCCACAGAGCCTTTGCAGTTGCTGCGTCAGTACCCGAAACATATTGGCCGTAAGTTTCAGGTAAAAACCAAAGAAGGGGAGGTGTTTAAATCGCGTCTCACCGCCGTAGAAGGGAACCTGCTCACCTTTGAGGAGACCCTGAAGAAGAAAGAAGTAAAAACCGTCAGCATCCCGTTCGAAGATATTAAAGAAGCCCGGGTGGTGATCGAATTTTAACATAGTATTTAACCCAGTAAACAACCATTATTCAATATATCATGAAGTCAAAATCAAAAAATCCCGAGATCAACAAAAGTGAGTTGATCGAAGCGTTTTCTGAATTCAAGGATTCGAAGAATATAGACAAAGCCACCGTGGTGCGCGTTCAGGAAGACGTGTTTCGCGCGATGCTTAAAAAGGAGTATGGCAGTGATGAAAACTTCGACGTTATCGTGAATCCGGATAACGGGGAGATTGAAATATACCAGAACTACACCGTAGTTGCCGACGAAGATATTTACAATACCGCCACCGAGATGGAGTACAGCGACGCCATCAAGCATGTGGAAGATTGTGAGATCGGTGAGGAAATTGCCGTGAAGATCGACCTGAACCAGTTCAAGCGCCGGGCCATTTACAATGCCCGTCAAACCCTCAACAGCCGCAGTGCAGAGCTGAAGAATGCCGACCTGTTCCGCAAATACAAGGAAATGGTAGGCGAAGTGATCGTAGGTGAGGTGTATCAGATATGGAAAAAGGAGATCATGATCATTCACGACGGAAATGAGCTCGCGCTACCCCGTCAGAACATGATCCCGGCCGATATCTATAAAAAAGGCGATACCCTGCGTGCCGTTATTGAAAAGGTGGAGATGAACAACTCGGTGCCGAAGATCACCCTTTCACGCACCGCTCCTATGTTCCTCGAGCGTTTGCTGGAACGTGAGGTGCCTGAGATCATGGATGGGGTTATCTCTATTAAGAAGATCGTACGTCTGCCGGGCGAACGTGCCAAGGTAGCCGTAGAATCATACGACGACCGTGTGGATCCGGTAGGCGCCTGCGTAGGTATAAAAGGAAGCCGTATTCACGGTATCGTGCGTGAACTGCGCAACGAGAATATCGACGTGGTGAACTACACCACCAATACCACCCTGTATATCAC
>JBGAVF010000160.1:0-7180 GCA_044228315.1 Bacteroidia bacterium
CGGTTGTTGATCCCGTAACTGAGTGACGTATAGTTATTGAAATCGGTTTTGTTTTTAAATATTTTATTGTATGAGAATCCGTAACGAATTCTGGGGCCTCCAATGGCAATGGGTGCATACAGTTCCCAAAACGGATCGAAACCCCAGGTTTGCTCCAGTATCCGGTTGTAGCGATCCTGCCCGAAGAGGAATAACTTGGCGAGGGATACCCGGTTCCGAAGGCTGTCGAGTGAATCAAGATATTCGGTTTTGGAATGTGCTGCTTTAATACTATCCGAAACAAAAATAAACCGCACTTCTTTAGGAGTAAGGGGTTCTTCACGTACCGAATTCCAGAAGGTTGTATCTTTCTCATAGGCATCCTGTGAGGTTGAACTTACTTCGTTTCCAAAATATTTGCGTTCAAATTTCCGAATCAGGTATTTACTGTAATACACAACGGTATGTCCGCTCGATTTGTTACCGCCGAGTTTTGTTTTAAAACTGAAGTCCTGTTTATTACAAAGCCAGAGCCCGCTCATTGAATCAGGGGCAAAGGATGCATCCATAACAAACTCATCATATTCGGCCAGATGGAATTTTGGAAATGAAAAGTGAAATCGTTTCAGACACCAGAGGCTGTCAACAATATCCATCTCCCCGGTTACCAGCGCGTTGCCAATTATATTCGGGCTGACCCTGATCCGGTAAATCTTCAACCCGTCTTCGTAATACGATTTTACCAGTTTGTATTTATAAACCAATAAGCCGCCGGCACTCAGTGGTGACTGAAAGGGTGATTCACTGATGGAATTGATACGCACCAGGTTCTGATAAAAATTGATCTCTCCTTCAGTAGACGAAAGATAAAACAAGGCATCCGTATTGCCTCTTTTTACAAATCCGGTTCGTACCTCTTTTATTTTGTCCGGGTATTCGTAGCTCTTTTCGATCATGATCTCGGCGAAGTTGATACGGATGTTTTCAAGCGGGTCAACGGGAACCGGCTTCTTTTCTTTACGTGAACGCTGCTGGGTGGTATCAGCCAATTCCTTTGCTTCCCGTATAGAATCTTTTTGCCATTTTTTCAATGCTTTTTCGGCGGAATCTTTTTTGTGTTTGTGTCCCGGTGCATCGTCTTCCTGCGTTGCTTTTACATACATGGAACACTGATAGGAAAGCTGTATGTATTTTTCTTTCCCCCGAATCACTTCGCGAACAATATCACGGCTTTTGTCGTAGTGTTTTAAAGTCAGTTCTACTTCGCTTAATGAGCTTACATCGTCCTCCAGTATGATGTTCACGGTTTGATTGGAAAGCAACGTGACATTTCGTTTGTAGGTTCGATAACCCAGATGGGAGAAGATCAGTTCGTAATTGCCTTTTTCCAGTTTCAGCGTAAAATAACCGTTTGCATCGGTTGATGTGCCATACACGGTTCCTTTCACCAGGATATTTACATTCGACACCGGCTCAATCTGTGCATTGGTGACCTTCCCCTTTACAAAAAAATACTGCGCATGCCCGAATACATAGCAACCTAAAGAAAGCAGTGTAAGGAGCAGTTGTTTTTGCATACGTATAGTAGAAGGCGTCAGATCAGTGGCAAGAGCCGGTTGTTGTGTTACGGATTAATGCCCCTGAGGTTACATTTTCGCCGGAGCATGAATGCCGAGTAAACGTAACCCTTCTGAAATTATTTTGCCGGTAGTACGGCTCAGCAAAATCCGGAAAGCTTTTACATCGGCAGGTACATCCTCTTTCAATACAGGACATTCGTAATAAAACCGGTTGAATATTTTGGAAAGTTCGTACAAATAATTGGCAATTTCCGATGGGCTGTAAGTCTCGGCGGCCTTGGCAAGGGCCGTGCGGTAATTGAACAAGGCCATCATCAGCTGTTTTTCAGGTGCCTGAATTTGAGTAACCGTTGCCGAGGTTGCATCACTTCCGGCCCGTGAAAGCAGGGAGTTGATACGGGCATTGGTATACTGCAGATACGGGCCTGTGTTGCCTTCAAAGTCAATGCTTTCGGCCGGATTGAATAAAAGTCGTTTCTGAGGCTCTACGCGAAGCAGGTAGTATTTCAGGGCTGCCATACCCACATGTTCACAGAGCTGATCGATCTGTGATTCGTCCATACCATCGGTTTTCCCCCTTTCCAGAATGATTTTCCGGGCTTCTTCATGCATCTCATCCATCAAATCATCGGCATCCACCACGGTGCCTTCACGGCTTTTCATTTTTCCACTCGGCAGGTCAACCATACCATAACTCAGGTGGTATATGGCTTCGGCATAAGGCTTTTCCAGTTTTTTAAGAATATATGAAAGCACTTTAAAATGGTAATCCTGCTCATTGCCTACCACATACACCGAACGTGTGTAAGCGAAATCGCGGTATTTTAAATCTGCCGTACCGATATCCTGGGTAATATACACAGAGGTTCCATCGGCTCTCAGAAGTAATTTCTGATCGAGACCGGCATCGGCCATATCAACCCATACGCTGCCGTCGGGTTTGGAGAAGAACACCTTTTTGTCCAGCCCTTCTTTTACAATATCTTTTCCCAACAAATAGGTGTCCGATTCATAATAGAATTTATCAAAATCAACTCCCAGTCTTTTATAGCTTACATCAAATCCATTGTAAACCCATTGGTTCATCATTTTCCACAAGGCCATCGTTTCGCTGTCACCCGATTCCCATTTCCGCAGCATTTCCTGCGCTTCCAGAATGCTGGGGGCTTTCTTTTCGGCCTCTTCTTGTGTGAATCCATTGCTCACGAGGTCTTTCACCTCTGCTTTATACGTGAGGTCGAAAGCCACGTAGTATTTACCTACCAGATGATCTCCCTTCATACCGGTTGATTCAGGCGTCTCATTCAATCCGCTCTTCTTCCAGGCCAGCATGCTTTTGCATATATGAATGCCCCGGTCGTTGATGAGGTTGGCTTTGAAGATGTGGAAGCCGTTTGCTTTAAGGATCTCACTTACCGAATATCCTAGCAGGTTATTACGGATATGCCCCAAATGCAGTGGCTTATTGGTGTTGGGTGAAGAATACTCAACCATTACTTTGGCTCCCTTACCCTGATCGTTTTTCAGCATACCGGCATCTGTAACGAAGGAATAAAAGTGTTTCAGAACGTATTCTGAGGTGATGGTCAGATTCAGAAATCCTTTAACTACTTTGAATTGCTCAATAAAGGAAGTTTTATTCTGCAGATACTCGCCCATCAGCTGTGCTGTTTGTTCGGGCGATTTTTTTGCCTGTTTCACAATAGGGAACACCACATACGTAAAGTCGCCTTCGAAAGTTTGAAGCGTATGTTCAAGCTTTATCTCGTCTGCCTTTGCAGGTATTGAAAAGAGTTCTAAAAGCGCTTCAGATATAGCATGCTGAAGTTGCTGCTGAATAAACATAATTTTCTTTTTTTAGAAACAAAAAGCCCCTGTTGGGGCTTCCTGTTGTATATTGATTTTCGGGTTCCGGAACCACTCATTTATTTTTTAGTGCAAAACATCAGGTTCGATTCACCTTCTTTCCAGTGGTACCCTGTCCCGAATGGAATAGCCTTGATCTCAGCTGCATGTTCGGTATAATATGCAATAAGTTCCTGTTGCTTGGTCCATGGGAAGTCCTTGGTAGGACCGGTATATTTCCCGTATAGTTTTATGTCCCAACGGCCGTTATTAACATTGGCGAATTTCATGCCGCTGTCGTCGGTTAGCAGGGTATGGGTCTGGCTCAGAACCAGTTCATTCATCATGGTCATGGTTGGGTCGTAAAGCAAATAGGAAGCGGCTTTCATATAGGTATTGGTTTCCTTGAAGTTGGCTTTTACGAAGTTGAAATATCCACTGTTCTTTTTCATGCCGGTATTGCTTACATCGCCGGTGAAATAATAAATGGTTCCCTGTTTTTTGGTGGAATCATTCTGAAAAACAATTTTAGCACCACGAATATATTTTTTACTGCTTTCGTCACTCACTGATGCCAGCTTGTGTTCAGCACCGGTGCTGTCGAGTCCTACATACTCCACGTTCATAATGTTGCAATGTGTGCGGGCAAGGAGGAAGTACATGATCGGCAATACCCCGTTCAGCTTGTTGCGGGTCAGGTCGCCACTCATATAGCTGGTGATGAAATAACCCCGCTCATTGAGGGTTCGCAATCCTTTCAAAAGGTCGTTAAGGCTGCGGTTTAATTCACCGTTACCGGTCAGTCGGGCCGGCTCGGGAATATTACCCACAGGCTCCAGTCCGTTCATCACATATTGTGATCCATTGGGAAATGCCAATGAGATATTCAGCCAGTCGGGTCCGCTGAAGGGATAAAACACCGGACGTTCTTCATTACGGCTTTTACCGAATTCGTCATTATAGAATTTGCGCATAATGGTAAAACGTCGTGTTTCCAGTGATTCCCACAAAGAGTCAATTCGTTTGCTGTAATTCACCCACTCCGGCTTACTCTCCCAGGCAGCGTATTCATTTTCCGAAAGTTGTTTCAAACCGGCAATGTATCGGGCTGCTTTATTGAATTCGTTGTCAGTAAATGTTACGGTGGCAGCCCCCTGAGTTTTGGCGGCTGAGGTGCTGTCAGGTTTCTCGTTCTTTTTAGGGGTGCTGTTCTGGTTGTTGCACGATAATACCGACACCATCAGGAAAATGGAAGCCAGAACAAAGGGATGAAGATTGATTTTCATGTAAAGTATTGAAATAGATTTTGCGAATTTAAAACTTATAAGCTGATAAATCGGGTAAATTCTTTCGTTTTCTGTTCAGTTCCTGTTCATAAATGCTTTGCCCGAGATGCTTAAAAAAAGGCATTACCTGATTTTCCAGGGTGGATTCCCTGCCGTCGATTATTCCTTTTGCACTTTGAATAAAATAGGTTGCGCTAAGTAAAAACTCAACCCGGTTTGAAAAGTCCACAATATAGGCACAATCGGTGGTGTAGCCATACGACTCGCCAACCACATTGAAAATACGAAGGTTGCTGTTCTGTATGATCACACTGTCCTGCCCGTAAAACAAGTATTTCTTGAAGCTGTCGAAATAGGTATCTCTGTCGGGATATGCCGGATGATCCGATTCATACGGCATCATCTGCAGGTATTTCCATAAAAAATGGTAGTCGGCGGCTTTTAGATGAAACTTTTTTGCCGGTGGGGCCTGTTCCGGAAACATAATATTCTTCAGCATATCATGAGCATCCATCAGGGCCATGAAATTCGACCGGCTGAAATCCTTTTTTATGATCAGGTTGGGGTGCGCTTCACTACTGAAATCGATGAACTTAACGGTATTCATTACCGGGGAGGAAAGGCGGTTGGCAGCAAAATAGCGCGGGGTCTGACGGTATATCGTTTTCCCGTTCAAATCCACAAATCGGATGGGATTCGACCAGTTGTTGGGATTTCCGAGGCAGGAAGCATCAAATCGTATACGGATGCGCACCGATGGATATTGCCTGGCACTGAGTTTCCGAAAAATATATTCCGGTGTTAAAAATTCAAATACACGGCTGTAAGCATCGTTGTCGCTTACCAGCAGCATACGACGTATATAGTTTGCCAGACTCGGGGTCCCGTTTTCTGCACTGGCATCTTCATGCGTGGTGAACTGACAGGCATAGGCACTGTCGGTATACATGGTGGTGTTTGGGGTGATGCCTGTGGCCGAAAGTTCGTTCACTTTTTCAAGGGCCAGCGCTGCCGCAGGGAGTTTTACCAGACTGGCAGGATAAAAAAATACATTCCGGTTAACGCGGTAAGTATAGGTTTTAAAAGAAGGGATATTGTTCTTGTCGCGGTCAATTTGTGTGTATACGATCTGTACCTGGTTTTGTACCGGGTATTTCAAAATTTCATCGAAATATTCTGGATACCGTTTCAATACCTGTTCCACTGGGTTTTCAGCAGGAACAGGTGCTTTCGGTTTAACCCGTGGTTGCGCTTGTGCACCGGCAATAAAAAGCAGTAAAAGAACCGTTAATGGGCCTGCAAACGTTCTCACTTTTTGGTGGCCAGCAGCAGATTAGAATTATTAAAATTATACCCGATCCCAAAATTCAGATCTTTCCGGGTCATAGTTGAGTCGTTGTAGGCTTTGTTCAGATCGGGCTGGTAGTAATTTGAAAACAGCTTAATGGGGGGTACATATTTTCCGTAAAGGGTGACTTCCCATTGTGTCTTGTCACTAAAGAAGCGATACGGAATGCCTGAGTCATCCTGCAATAACTGGTGGGTTTGAGCCAGAATGGCGGCACGTATACCAGAAAAGGAAGCATTATGCATAAGATACGAAGCCGCTTTCAGGTAGGTATCGAAGGTGCCGAGTTTTGTAATAAAAGCCTGCAGGTTTTTATTCGTATTGAAATGGGTATTGTCGAGGTTAACTGAAAAGTAGGTTACCTTACGGGAGGTATGCAGGGAGTCGGTGAATGAGATTTCGACCCCTTCATTTTGTTTAGTTTTCCGGTGGCTGTTGTCGAGCAAAACACCTTCATTTCCTATCGACACATAACGAATGGCGGTGATCTCGTTTCCGTTTCTGGAAAGGAAGAGCAGAAGCAGGTGGATGGTGCCGTTCAGGTCTTCTGCCTTGAAGTCAACATCCATGCTCTTGGTGCGGAAAAATGAAAAATTGGTGATAGCATTCAACGACACATTTAACGCATTGAAGTAACGTTTCAGGGAATCGTTCTTCTGTGTATTCAACAATACATCCGGTAAATTTCCAACCGGTTCAAGTCCGAACATATAGTAGGATTTTGCCTGAGGAAATAAAAGATTGGCATTCAGAATATCCGGGCCGGAGAACGGGTAAAATATTACATCGCTATTACGCATGGCTTCAGGCACTTCGCGTGAAGCCCAGGCAGTGAGTTTGCTGGTTCGACGGGCCTTCATCAGATTCCATTTACTGTTGAGGCGTTGTGCGTGTTTGATCCAGACCGAATCTTTTTCAAGCGGAGAATATTTATTCGTCGTTTCCTGGGGCAGGCCGGCAATAAAACGGGCAAACTGATTGCATTGTTCAGGGGAAAGCAAAGCAGAAACGTTCCTTCCTGAAGTGTCATTTTTCAGTGTATCTGATACCGGGGTAGTGGTAACAGCGGGTGCTTCATGCGTTGTATTACTGCAGGAAAAAATAATACAAATAGAAATGAACAGCAATTTGTGGATCGGAAC
>JBGAVF010000161.1:0-7512 GCA_044228315.1 Bacteroidia bacterium
TTCATCGCTACCCTGCGCGGTCAGCCGGGTGTGATCATCAACGATAATTTTGGCTTCGTTGCCCAAACCATCATATTCCTCATCGCCGGAACTGTATTTACCATGTGGCTTGGTGAGCGTATCACCGACCGCGGTATCGGAAACGGTATTTCCCTCATCATCATGGTGGGAATCCTGGCCCGCTTCCCGCACTCCATCTACGGTGAGTTCGTGGCCCGTCAGACTCAGGGTGGTGGCGGTTTGTTCATCTTCCTCGCCGAGATCGTATTCCTGTTGCTGGTGATTGCCTTCACAATACTCCTGGTACAGGGAACACGTAAAATACCGGTACAATACGCCAAACGTATCATCGGAAACAAACAATACGGAGGTGCACGCCAGTGGTTGCCGTTAAAAGTAAATCAGGCCGGTGTAATGCCGATCATCTTTGCCCAGGCCATTATGTTCATCCCGGGAACCATTGCACAATTCTTCCCAACCAGTGAATTCTGGAGGGGCGTGGCCACCAATTTTAACAGCCAGGGCTCTATTTGGTACGATATGTTCCTTGGATTCACCATTATTGCTTTCACCTATTTCTATACCGCTATCACCATTAATCCGGTGCAGATCGCGGAAGAAATGAAACGCAACAATGGGTTCATTCCGGGTGTGAAGCCGGGCAAGTCAACCGCCGATTTCATCGATAATGTAATGTCACGCATAACCCTACCGGGTTCCATATTCCTCGCCATCATCGCCATATTGCCGGGTCTTGCCCGTGTATTGGGATTGTCGAGCAGTTTTGCTCAGTTTTTCGGAGGTACTTCCCTGCTGATTATGGTGGGAGTATTGCTCGATACACTGCAGCAGATCGAAAGCCAGCTCACCATGCGTCATTATGACGGATTGATGAAAGGTGGAAACCGGATCAAGGGTCGTACCCAGGTGCCGCAAAGCATGTAAGAGAGATTTGAAGAAAAAGCAGTAAATTCGCAGCCCTTTAAAAAGAAATATGTCCAAGCAATCGTCGATAAAACAAGACGGAATCATCAGAGAAGCCCTCTCCAATGCCATGTTCAAGGTGGAACTGGAGAACGGTCACATCATTGTGGCACATATTTCCGGAAAAATGCGGATGCATTATATAAAAATTTTACCGGGCGATAAGGTACAGGTTGAAATGTCACCTTACGACCTAAGCAAAGGAAGAATATCATATCGTTATAAGTAATTGTAAAAGAAAATGAAAGTTAAAGCATCCATCAAAAAGCGCAGTGTTGATTGCAAGATCGTTCGCAGAAAAGGACGGTTGTATATCATCAACAAGAAGAACCCGAAGTATAAAATGCGTCAGGGATAATGATTCATTTTTAAAGAAGCACGCAAACCAGAAAATATAAAAATAATACATGGCACGTATATCAGGTATTGACCTACCCAAAAATAAAAGAGGTGTAATCGGACTTACTTACATCTATGGCATTGGCGTTTCCCGCGCTACCCGGATCCTTACCGAAAACGGTATCGACCTGAACAAGAAAGTTTCAGAATGGAATGATTCTGACCTTAATGCCATCCGTAAATCCATTACCGATGGTATCAAAGTGGAAGGGGAACTTCGTTCTGAAACCCAGCTGAACATCAAGCGTCTTCAGGATATCGGAAGCTACCGTGGCATCCGTCACCGTAAAGGACTTCCTACCCGCGGACAACGCACCCGTACCAACTCACGTACCCGTAAAGGAAAACGTAAGACAGTAGCCGGTAAGAAAAAAGAAACCAAGTAAAAAATCATAATGCATGCCTTCTCTGAAGGATGCGCATAAAGAACCAAATATATCCAGAATGGCAACCGTAAAGAAAGCCCCTAAAAAACGTACCGTAGCAGTTGATGCTGTTGGCGAAGCACATATCAAAGCTTCGTTCAATAACTGTATTATCTCACTTACCAATGCTCAGGGTCAGGTAATTTCCTGGGCCTCATCCGGAAAGATGGGTTTCAAAGGATCGAAGAAAAACACCCCGTATGCTGCCCAGACTGCCGCTAACGACTGCGCTAAAGTAGCTATGGATGCAGGCCTTCGTAAAGTACATGTGTATATCAAAGGTCCCGGTTCAGGCCGTGACTCCGCCATGCGTACCCTGGGTGCTGCCGGACTGGAGATCATCTCCATCACGGATGTTACCCCGCTTCCGCACAACGGATGCCGTCCTCCAAAACGCCGCCGCGTGTAACCCCGGCAAACACAAGTTTTTAGTTTATTATTACGTAAAAAAAAAGATCACACAATAAATGGCACGTTATACAGGTCCCAAAGCAAAGATTGCCCGTCGTTTCAGAGAAGCTATCTTCGGCCCAGACAGAGCGGTTGAGAAGAAGAACTACCCTCCGGGAATGCACGGACAAACCCGCAAGCGCTCAAAACAATCGGAGTATTCAGTACAGCTCATGGAAAAGCAAAAAGCAAAATATACCTATGGTTTGCTTGAGCGTCAGTTTGCCAAAACTTTCCATATGGCATTGGTAAAACCGGGCATCACCGGTGAAAACCTCCTGAAATTTCTGGAAGCACGTTTGGATAATACCGTTTACCGTATGGGAATTGCCAAGCACCGTACTACAGCCCGTCAGCTTGTATTGCACAAGCACATTACCGTGAACGGAAACGTGGTGAACACACCGTCGTTCCAGGTACGTCCGGGCGATGTGGTAGCGATCCGCGAAAAATCAAAATCACTTGAGATCATTCTGGAAGGATTGGCTTCACGTAAAAAATACCCTTGGGTTGAGTGGGATGAACAAAAAATGAGCGGTGTGTTCATCAGTTATCCTGAGCGCGACCAGATCCCTGAGAAAATCAAGGAACAACTGATCGTCGAGCTCTACTCAAAATAATTTTTTTCTTTTCCAGTCCACCGTCAATCAGAATCATTTAAAAAAAAATACACTATGGGAATCGTACCATTCATAAAACCCGACAGAGTTATCATGCATAAGGAAACCGATTTCTATGGTCTGTTCGAATTCAGACCATTGGAAAAAGGGTACGGAGTAACCATTGGCAATGCTATGCGTCGCATCCTCCTTTCTTCTCTCGAAGGGTATGCTATCATCAGCTTGCGTATGCCCAAAGTAGATCACGAATTTTCTACTATCAAAGGGGTGGTTGAAGATGTAACGGAAATCATCCTGAACCTGAAACAGGTTCGTTTTAAAGCCCGTCAGGAAATAAACAGCACCGAAAAAATATTTATCTCCATCAAAGGTCAGGATAAAATGACGGCCGGTGATATCGGTAAACATACCAATTCATTCGACATCCTCAATCCGGAACTGATCATCTGCAATATGGACTCGTCAACTACCCTTGAGATGGAAATCCAGGTGGCCAAAGGACGCGGATACCTTTCAGCAGAAGAGAACAAACCCGGAAAGTGCCCCGATCGGTTATATCGCCGTTGACTCCATCTTTACCCCGATCCGTAACGTGAAGTATTCGGTTGAAGATTACCGTGTTGAGCAAAAAACGGACTACGAAAAACTCGTTATTGAAGTTTCTACCGACGGTTCCATCCATCCGGAAGAAGGCATTGAAAGAAGCTGCTAAGTTGCTGATCCATCACTTCATGTTGTTCAGCGATGAAAACATGACCCTCGATATACCGAAGATTGAAGCACCGGAAGTAGATGAGCAATTCATGCAGATCCGTAAGATCCTGAAAACCCCATTGTCTGACCTCGACCTTTCGGTACGTGCATACAACTGCCTGAAAGCAGCGGAGATCAGAACCCTGGCCGACCTGGTGAAATACGATATCGCCGACCTGTTGAAGTTCCGTAACTTCGGTAAGAAATCACTCACCGAACTCGAAGAACTGGTGCGCGAAAAAGGCCTTACCTTCGGAATGGACATTTATAAATACAAAATCGATCAGGACTAATTCCTGACCAGCAAATACCAGACATACAATATATCGTTAAAAATTAACCGGAAATGAGACACGGAAATACTGTAAATAAGTTAAGCAGAACGGCTGCACACAGAGAGGCGTTAATGGGAAATCTTGCCAACGCACTGATCATAAACAAACGCATCTTTACTACCCTGGCAAAGGCGAAAGCACTGCGTCGTTATGTTGAACCATTACTTACCAAAAGCAAAACCGATACCATGCACAACCGTCGTATCGTGTTCAGCTACCTTCAGAATAAAGAAGCGGTTCAGGAATTATTCGGACCAATCTCCGATAAAATTGCAACCCGTAACGGTGGTTATACCCGCGTGCTGAACGCCGGTACCCGTTTAGGCGACAATGCTACCATCGCTATGATCGAACTGGTTGACTTCAATGAGGTTTACACCAAGCCGGGTAAAACCGCTGAAACAGCGAAGAAGACTACCCGTCGCGGTCGTCCTAAAGCCAAGAAAGAAGCAGCCCCGGCTGTGGAAACCACTACTCCTCCAGCGGAGTAATATCCAAGTAGATTTGATTAAAAGCCTTTCCTGCACAGGAAGGGCTTTTTTTATGCAACTGCCCGAAATAATTTTACCCGTTTGTTGCATTTTTTTTCTATGTTTGACTTTTTGAATCACAAACTAATACCTATTCCCCATGAAATCAATTGAAGAAGTAGTTTCCGACAATTCACAAATTGCCGTTATAGATGCCATTAAAACCGGCTGGCAGCTTGTTTCAAAATCGATGGGCCTGTATATCGTGGCCTTTATTGTAATGATCGCAATATCGGTAGTGAGCAGCTTTATCCCGATCATTGGCAGTTTGGCCAATGGGCTTATTCTTTCCCCCGGGTTAACCGCAGGGTTCATCCTGGTAAGCTGGATGATTCATAAGGGAGAAGGTTGGTCCGAGTTCGGCAAATGGTTTAAAGGATTTGATTACATCAAGGACCTGATCATTCAGGCGGCCATATATCTGGGCGTGGTGATGATCATTTCAGTGGCCCTGCTGTTAAAATTTATCCCGCAGTTCATGGAGCTCATGAAATTGTCGAGTGGTGCCGGTGCCATGTCGAATCAGGAAGAAATACGGGATCTGATGCTTAGCATGTTATCCGGAAGCAATATCCTGATGTTTCTGCTGGCCGGGCTCATCATTGCGTTCGTTTCCATCATCTGGATATTCCGTATGCACTTTGTGGTAGTTTACAAAATGTCTGCATGGCCATCCATGGAAGCTTCGCGTAAAGTGGCCCAGCGCAATTTCCTGCAACTGATCGCCTTCTTTATCCTCATTTTCATAATTAATGCTGCCGGTGCCATGGCCTGCGGACTTGGTTTGCTGGTAACGGTTCCGCTAACCTATACATCCCTGTATGCGGCATTTGCCCAACTTACCGATTGCGGAGGGCTGATGGAAGAAAATGTGTAATCCGGCGTCTTAAATACCCTCTAAAAACGATTTCAGGTCCTTGTTGGCATTGAAATCGTTTCGGGTTACCACATACCGGTACGCATCGTATTTACGGCCGTCAAGCTTCGTAAAATGATTTTTAAGGGTTCCGCGGTTTTTATATCCGATGCGGTCGAGCATTTTGATCGACTCGGTGTGCTCACTGCTCACGATGCCGTATATTTCGTCGAGACCGAGTTTATTAAAGCAGTAATCATGCATGTGGGCAAAGCTTTCTACAGCCAGTCCGCCCTTGTGGTACACGGGTGAAATCCCCAGGGTGCATTCCCCCTCTTTTTTATCCCAGTCAATATACCGAACGCCTCCGGTGCCAATCACCTTGTTGTCGGCCTTATGCCATATAGCCCAGTACAATGAGTTTTGATGCTCCACCAGATTCATAAGCCGTTCGAAATACTTTTCGGCATCTTCAAAATTCTGAAACGGTTTGGCATCCAGGTTCCTGTAAAATTCCGGCATGCTGCCGTACTCGTACATGTCGGGCAGGGCTGAAGCATCCAGTTCTTTCAGCCAAAGCCGGGGTGTTTCTACCGTTTCTACATGTACCCTTTCCTGCGTAGTTGATTTTTGCATAGTTTGTGTGTTTTCGTTTTTGTTTTTCTTCTATTGAATGCCGGTTCTCACTTTCTCGTTGAAGGCGGCCTGATTTTTAGCCCAGTCGGCCTGACGGTGCAGATTTATATTCACTATTTCCGGATGGGCATCCAGAAAAGCGGTAACCGTTTTACCGTCAGCATCAATTCCAACCCCGGCAATAAGAGCCTTGAAAAAATCAAGATCATCGCTGTAATCAAGCGTGAGACGGTACGGCTTGTCTTTTTCCCATTCGAGCAGCGAAAGTATTTCCACTCCAATTCCGCTTTTGGCAACAAATTCTGTAATCACATCGGTATTGGTTTGCGCATTTTCGGCAAAGGAGGCCAGCGCTTCGATGCCCGCTTTTTTAATGGCATAAGTAAAATAGCCGCATATCACATTCTCTGGATGCTTTATCATCAATGCATCGGAAGCTGTAAGCACGTCAATGGCACGCCGTCCGGTGTTAAAGTCGTACATAAGGTCATCTCCGTCTACGAGCAACGCCTGATCAATACCCAGGGCATCAAAACAGTCCTTCCAGCGTTGCAGTTTGTTCAGCAGGGCACCCCGGAAAATCTNNNGCACCCCGTTTTTGAGGGCAATTTCTTCAAAAACATCATCGGTAGCGTCGGTTGATGTGGCAATAACCACCGGAAAGCCTGTGTGCCGGGCGCGTGCAATAACCGCTTCAATACTTAGCAAATTCGCAGCCACCGGCAGGATTGCCTTGTTGGGCAAGCGGGTGGATGAATTACGGACAGTGACAATGGCGTAATTTTTTAACATCAGGCTACTTCAAATTTCACACAAAAATAGAAATAAATACCCATTTCTTCAAACATAGCTGAGGTTATGGCTTGCTACCCGGTTACCGGAGGTCTTGGGTAGAAAAGTGCCAAAACGGTTGTTTTGCAGGAAACGGGGGCCCGGTTGCAGAAACTGATTTCGGTCAACTGCACTTCCCGGTAACCGGTTAATGCCTTCAGCGCATTATCTTTGCACACTTTTTATCACAGCATACCATGAATATCATTGTACCTATGGCCGGCATGGGCAAACGCATGCGTCCGCATACATTAACAGTTCCCAAACCACTGATACCCATTGCCGGGAAGCCTATTGTGAAACATCTTATTGAAGATATTGCCCGGGTATGCAATGAACGTATTGAAGAGGTAAATTTTATCATCGGTAACTTCGGTGAGGAAGTGGAAGCAAGTTTGATTCAGATTGCCGAAAGCGTAGGTGCGAAAGGTATCATTAGCTACCAGCACGATCCCCTGGGTACGGCCGATGCTATTTTATGCGCCCGTAAGAGTCTGAAAGGCAACGTCATCGTTGCATTTGCCGACACCCTGTTCAAAGCCGATTTTAACCTGGATAAAACCAAAGACGGTATCATCTGGGTTCATCGTATCCAGGACCCGTCTGCTTTCGGAGTCGTAAAACTGGATGCCTACGGCACTATCATCGATTTTGTGGAAAAGCCGAAAACCTTTGTTTCAGATCTGGCCATCA
>JBGAVF010000162.1:0-7008 GCA_044228315.1 Bacteroidia bacterium
GGCTGGATCTGTAACAGGGAAGCTACATAATCCATGACCGGAACACTGAGCCATCCGTCGAATTCCGCCTGTGCCACATGCAAGAGTGGTATTAAGGCCGACTTCTGTTTTCCTTCCGGGTAGCGGGCTATGATTTTCCGGGCGGTGGCCATGGCAGCGTCGCTGAACCGGATTTCCTGTGTCTGAGAACTCATGATGTTGTGGGTTGCGGTATCGTTTTTTCTTTCTGCGTATTTTGAAATGTTATAGGATCAGGCATCCAGTTCCCCGGCGATCACGTTCATGCTGCTGAGGGTAACAATGGCATCACTCAGCATTCGGCCTTTGATCATTTCGGTATATCCCTGATAGTATATGAAGCATGGGCGGCGCATGTGCAGACGGAAGGGCTGACGTCCCCCGTCGCTCACCAGGTAGAAGCCCAGTTCACCATTGGCCCCTTCCACGGAATGATACACCTCACCTTTCGGAACATCGGTTTCACCCATCACAATTTTAAAGTGGTAGATGAGGGCTTCCATATTGTTATATACTTCTTCTTTCGGTGGCAGATAAAAATCGGGCACATCGGCATGGAAAGGCCCTTCGGGCAGTTTGGCGATTGCCTGTTTAATGATATCCATTGACTGGTACATCTCCTCGTGACGTACCATATACCGGTCGTAGGTATCGCCCTGTTTTCCTACCGGAATATCGAAGGTGAAATCCTGATACGATGAATACGGGTTGGAAACACGCACGTCGTAATCGATACCGGCTGCTCTCAGGTTTGGTCCGGAGAAACTGTATTGCAGGGCTCTTTCAGCGCTGATCGGGCCGCAGTCGATGGTGCGGTCCATAAAAATACGGTTGCGGTTTACAAGTCGTGCAAACTCATCGAGGGCGGCGGGAAACTCTTTCAGAAAACGGTCGATCTTGGCCCAGGCCACCGGTGAGAAGTCGCGTTCGAATCCACCGATGCGGCCAATATTGGTGGTTAGCCGTGAGCCGCATATCTCTTCAAAGATCTCATAAATCAGCTCCCTCCAGGTAAACATATAGAGGAAACCGGTCATGGCTCCGCAGTCCACGGCAATAACCGTATTGCAAACGATGTGGTCGGCAATGCGGGAGAGTTCCATGATGATGACCCGAAGATATTCGGCACGTTTCGGCAGTTCGCATTTTATCAGTTTCTCCACAGTCATCAGCCAGCCCATATTATTGATCGGCGACGAGCAATAGTTGAGGCGGTCGGTGATGGGGGTGATCTGGTTATACGGGCGGTGTTCCGACAGTTTCTCAAAAGCACGGTGGATATAGCCAATGGTAGGCTTTGCATCCACAATGATCTCTCCGTCCATCGTTAATATATTCTGAAAAATACCGTGTGTGGCGGGGTGTGTGGGCCCCAGATTCAGGGTGGTATATTCTTTCTTTTCTTCGGTTACTTCGGCCATGATGCGTTCTCGGTTAATTTCCTTTTTTGATATGAATCTATCTTCCGAACATTTTATCGTTTTTGTCTTCCCGTTGCAGGTCTTCCAGCGGATATTCCTTGCGCAGCGGATGGTAATTCATCTCCTCCATATTCAGCAGGCGGCGCAGGTCGGGATGTCCGTCGAAGACAAAGCCATAAAAATCGTAGGCTTCCCGTTCCATCCAGTTGGCAGCGTCCCACAGGTCGGTGATCGTAGTCAGGTGCATGTCTTCGCGGGAGAAGAAGGTTTTCAAACGGATTCGTTCGTTTGACACCAGATTATGCAGGTGGTATATCATACCGAATTCACGTTCCGGAGCATTATCGGGGATATGAATACCGCAGGCGGTGGTGAGGTATATGAAACCGTCGGTTTTTAAAGCAGCAAGAATATCGTGCAGGCGGCTTTTACTGATGTCGAAAACCGGGAAATCGTATTCGAGGGTTGCCGACAACAGAGCCCCGCTGAATTCATTATCCAGTTTGGCTTTTATGCGTTCCAGTGTATCACTCATGAGGGGTAAACCGTATTGGGGTTGTTATTATTTATTCTATTCCGTATTGTGACAGCATGGCTTTGTATTCCGGTGAATCGCGGCGGCGTACGCTTTCACTACGCACCAGTTCCTGTATCTTCATCACGCCGTCGAGCACCTGCTCGGGACGTGGCGGACAACCGGGAATATATACGTCAACCGGGATGATGCGGTCGATGCCCTGAAGCACGCTGTAGGTGTCGAAGATACCGCCGGAAGAGGCACAGGCACCCATGCAAAGTACCCATTTCGGCTCGGCCATCTGCTCGTATACCTGACGTAGTACCGGCCCCAACTTTTTACTGATGGTGCCCATCACCATCAACAGGTCTGACTGGCGCGGGCTGAAGCTGAGACGCTCGCTGCCGAAACGTGAAAGATCGTAAGTAGATGCCATAGTAGCCATGAACTCGATACCACAACAACTGGTGGCAAAGGGCAAAGGCCATAATGAATTCTGACGGGCCAATCCTACCACCTCACTTAACTTGGTTACAAAGAACCCTTCCCCCTGCAATCCCGGTGGCTGAAACTTCGGGTCAATAGTTATATTCGACATAGTATGCTGTGATTTTCTTTGGTTTGATTTCTACAAATGAGGTATCAAAATGTTTCCGGATCATTCCCAGGTAAGGGCCCCTTTTTTCAATATATAATAAAAGCCTACCAGAAAGATGGCGATGAAGGAGAACATTTCAATCAATCCGTACACACCCAGTTGCTTAAAGTTCACGGCCCACGGATACATGAAGATCACCTCCACATCGAACAATACGAAGAGGATGGCAACCAGAAAATATTTGATAGAGAACGGCGTACGGGCATTTCCCTGTACTTCGATCCCGCACTCGAACGGGTCGAGTTTCACATCCGATTTGCGTTTGGGTCCGAGCAGGTGCGTGGCAAGCATCATAATGGCCACAAAAATAATTGCCAGTATAAACATCATGGCTATGGGCAGGTAATCAAAAGCAGTGCTTTGCATAGTGTGTTTTAGAAAGGGCAAAACTAACAAATAACTTTATTCAAAACCTGACGTAGCTTATTTTTTTATTCACTTTATTACTATGTTTGCCAGGGCATGAATCAAAAACAAAACACCTCCCTTTCATTCATAATACTGATGAATCTCATTCCAATTGCCGGGGTGATTTTCTGGAGCTGGACACCGTTCTCCGTTTTTTACCTGTTCTGGCTCGAAACCCTTATCATTGCAGTGTTTAACGCTTTAAAAATAGTGCTGTGCCGGGGCGATGAATACGATCAGAAGATTGAGCAAAGTCATAAAATACTCGGACAGGTGCATAGCTCCCCGGTATCTCACGTGGGCAAAGCCTTCCGATATCTGATGATGCGCATATTTATCTTTTTCTTTTACCTGCTCTTCATTGTGGTTTTTATTGGCTTCATGCATACCAACAAGGAGGATTCCCTGGCGAATATGCAGATCGGCCTGTTCATGAATAAATCGTTCAACTATGCGATCCTTGGCTTTGTATTGTCGCAGGCCCTGCAGTTCATCTTCGATTTTATTCTGAACGACGAATACAAACACACCCATACCAGCGACTTTGCGAGCATATTCGACGGGCGACAGATCATCATTCATGTGGCCGTGGTAATTGGTGGGGTGTTTGGCGGGTTTATGGAAAACACGGGATCCGACAATCATTTTCAACTCGTATCAGTTTTTGTGATGTCGGTTTTTTGTGTGGTAAAAACCATTTATGAGATCATTAAATACACCGGTAAACAGAATATTTTTGCGAACCGGAAAGGTGTCGGATTTTGATTTATACCGGTTGGTGTAATACTGACTTACGTTGAGGCCCCCAATTCTGGCCGGTTAAAAATCCCCTGAAATAGACCTCCGTTTTTAAGCCCATATTTACTACTAAATCTAACTTTTCTTATGAAAAGACGCATCAGTTCATTGAAGGCAGGGAACCAATTTACGTCCTTTGTATTAACCTGATACAATGCATCAACCAACGGATTAGCTTGTAGCATGGCCAAATACTGCCCGCCATTTATCAATTAATTTCACATCTTTGCATCCTTACCAATATTCATATACCATATCATGGAACGTGTATTAGACAGCTGGTTTAGCCCGGCATTGCAAAAAGAGATGCCCATTGTAAGCTACGGACATTACGGGTTTGCCTTATTGTTTGTTCCTACGGCCGCGGCCGATTACCTGGAATATGAACGTTTTCAGATGATGGATGTGCTCGCACCCTGGATCGACAGTGGCAAGGTAAAAGTATTTTCAGTGAACAGTATCAACAATGAAAGCTGGCTGAACAACAACATGGAAGGGGCACATAAAGCCATTCGTCACAACCAGTTCAATGAATATATTTTTAATGAAGTGATCCCGTACATCCGTAAAAGCACATCTGAAGATACACCGGTAATCTTATGCGGTGCCTCGTTCGGAGCACTGCACAGCATGAATCTGTTTCTGAAACGTCCCGACCTCATCAACGGCGTAATCGCCATGAGCGGTGTATATGACCTGTCGGAATACACCAAAGGATTCTATGATGAGCAGGTGTATTTCAATTCCCCTATGCATTACATCCCGAACCTTACGGATGAGACCATTCTGGAAAAAATTCGCGAAAGCAAACATATCCATATTCTCTCGGGCAGCGGGGATTACGAAGATCCTGAAGCCTCCCGTCGTTTTGCCGGCGTATTGTACAATAAAGGCATTACCTATGAACTCGATATCTGGGGACATGAATGGAAACATGACTGGCCCACCTGGAGGGCCATGTTACCGCATTACCTCGAAACCCGTTTTTAGTTTTCGTCTTTTCCTGAAAGAAATTTCTTTGCCTTCATCACATATTCGCAGGCGGCTGCATTAAATCCGTTTTTGTAAAGCACTTCGGCGATCTGTACATAGTAGAGAAACCGGTCCTGATTGGCCGGCACCTATGCAATAAGTTCCCGCACTTTTTGCTGTGCTTCTTCTTCACTCAATAAAATAAACCGGTGCATGGTTTCATCGGGCATGATGCGAAGCTTCCAGAAATATACCGTTTCGTTCCCATCGCGAAGCGTCGCTGTTGGCACTACCAGAAATGTGTCTTTGGTAACGAACTGATGTACCGGAACCCGTTGCTTATTATAGATGATGAGGGTATTGTTCACCACACCCTGTACCCGGTTCCATTCGAAACGGGCCGAATCGCCACTGATTTTCTCCTCTGCTGCCGGACTCACCAGTACGGCCCGGTTACCACCACGCTGCACCTCTCCTGACTCTCTGAACTGCGCAGCAGCTGCCCCGGGAACCGCAAACCATGTCAGCCACATCCGGTTGAAAAAAGACGCAGAGATCCCGGTGCTTCCGGAAATTGTATCGTTAGAAATTTTTGCAGCAGCATATGTGCCGGGGACATGCAACTTCACGAAATAGTTATCTTTACTCAGCAAAATGATACTTGAAGTAGAATCGGGAATGTATAATGAGTCGCCGGCAAATAGTTGCGTTCCACGAACAACCGCCGTTGTAGAATTTCCCTTTTTTAAAAACACATCTCCTGTAACCTGATAGGAATAAAACACAGGCACCTGAGCCCGGAGAATGAAAGCCGGAATAAGAAAACACCAAAGAAGCAGCGTACGCATACCACAGAAAAACCGTGCATTTTAAAAACCGTTTCGGCCAGGTTTCTCACTACAAAGGTACGTGGTAATTGGTAGATGGTAAAAAGTAAAGAGATGATTACTCAACCTTAATCCTTCGATCAGCTTGTCTGCCTAAGGCAGGCCTGTGGCAGACTCAGGGCCAGCATTTCCTAAACCTCTAAACCCTAAAAATCTAAACTCATGAGCAGGCCGTCCCTACGGGGCTGTTTACATCATCTATGTATTCTGTCATTCGCCTGACAGGTTGCAACCTGCCTGCGAGATTTCCGACAAGAAAAAAAAAATCCCGGTTCTTTGGGGGAACCGGGAGATTTATGATTTCTTTATTTCTTACTGGTTGAACGGGTCCGAGAATTTCGGATCGTTGATAAACTGTGTATCGGTCATGGTATTAAGGAATGCAATTAGCTGCTTCTTTTCCTCTGGCGTAAGATTCAAGCGCTGTGGTTGTCCCTGACTGTTCTTCAGTTTTGGGTCCAGGTCCGGATGGGCCTTCACACCGTGATCGTAATGATCGATCACCTGCTCGAGGGTAGTAAATCGTCCGTCGTGCATATACGGTGCTGTAAGGGCTATGTTACGGAGGGATGGGATCTTGAACAGACCTTCCATATTGGTAAGTACTTTAACCTGTGGCATACCGAAATCATTGAAGGTAGTCACAGTTTGTGTAGTAATTCCTTTATCGGCATATTTTAAGTCGAGACCAATATTGGCAATACGGTTGGCTTCTCCCCATACATTGGAACCTTCATGACATGAACCGCAATTCAGGGTATTGAAGAACAGATCCTTTCCTGCCAGTTCCTGTGCATTGAAATTGCTGAAAGCCACTTCCCTTCCTTTGTCGAATTTGGAGTTGAATGATACCATTGAATTCAGGAACTGGGCCAGGGCCTGTGATATACGGTCTTTCGTGATGGCCTCATCGCCGAAAGCATCCTTGAACATTTTAGGATAGTAACCGATATTATTCAAGCGGGTAACGATTTTATCAATTTCGGTAAAACCCATTTCAATATGGTTCGATACCGGCATCAGCACCATCTTTTCTGCTTCCATTTCACGCATATCCCAGAACAATCCCTGCTGGTTGAAACGCAACAGTACATTCGAGATCGGCATGGAGTTACGGGCCGTCACCAGATTTTTAAAGCCATTGCTGAAAGCGACATCATCGCTGAACCCAAGGCTTTGCTTGTGACATGAGCCACAGGCTACGGTTGAAGTAAGAGAAAGGTTTCTGTCGTAGAACAATACGCGACCCAGGGTAGCTTTGTAATCACCCTGAATGGTAGTATCTATTAAAGGTTTGGAATTGGCCGGATCAGGAGATTTGGTTTGAAT
>JBGAVF010000163.1:0-6943 GCA_044228315.1 Bacteroidia bacterium
GATGGTAAAGAGTAAAGCGATAATTACTTGACCTCAACCTTAACCTCTCCTAAAACTCTACACTCTAAACCCCTAAACTTATTTGGTAGATGGTAAAGAGTAAAGCGATAATTACTTGACCTCAACCTTTACCTTAACCTAAACTCTACACTCTAAACCCCTAAACTTATTTGGTAGATGGTAAAGAGTAAAGCGATAATTACTTGACCTTAACCTCAACCTAATCTCTACACCCTAAACCCCTAAACTCTCCTGGTAATAAAACAAAAAGCCCCGGTTCGGTGGAACCAGGGCTTTTTTATTCGAGTTAAACCAATTACTTGGTAACAGTGAATTTCACAGTTTGTGAAACACCGTTTACATTGATGTTAGCGAAGTAAATTCCGTTAGGTAATGCACTTACATTGATAGCGGTAGTATGCGTACCAGCTTCCTGTGTACCGGCATTTACTGAAGAGATCTTCTTGCCCAGCAGGTCAATTACTTCAATAGCAACATTGGAAGTGTTTGACAACTGATATTCGAAAGTAACTTCTGAAGCACCGTTGCTTGGGTTAGGATACACATCGATAGATTTCAGGTTGTTGATACGTGGAGCAATACCCACATTGGTAGCATTCAAATGGAAGTCCATATCCACCTGATAATGTACACTTACATACAGGTCACCTGGCCAGTAGGTACCAGCCCAGCTGGCGAACAATCCGTATTTCACTTCCGAGATCATGATCTCGGTATTTTGCCAGATACGGTCAACTACCGGAGTAGGGTTTGATTTTTTGCTGTCGCTTTCCAGGAATTTAGCATTGTCTGTTCCCAGATACATGCGGAACTGGTTGTATTTGTTTTTAACTGTAGGAAGCAAAGCATCATCCGATGTCAAAGTATCGCCTAAAGTAGTAGCACGGGCCGATTTGAACAATACGGTAGCACCTACAATTTGTCCGGCTGAAACATTCAGAGCCGGAGCAACACCCATTAGGAATGTTTTGAAGTTCACAGCAGTATCTTTCCAGTTCAACAGGTACTTAACGGTACGAACAGAATTTTTACCAACGCTGGTGCTTTGATCAAACGTCATGGTAGCTACATTCGGAGAGTCGGCATTGATGAGGTAGCTTTTAGAGATACCGGATGCAGCCGGACTTGTATAGAACTGAATGATCAGGGTATCATCATCGTTATCTGTACGGTAACGGTTGTAGATGTAAGAGAAGGCTAACGAGTCCATGGTATAGGCTGTATAGCGGTTCATACGGAAATAATCGGAAGTGGAGCTGGCAGCATCCCAAACCTGAGATTTTGGATCCATGGCCATACCAATCGCGTGCATATCTACATTGAAGCTTTTATAGGTTCCTGATGTAGCATCCTTATACACAACCAGAAGGTTTGAGTCCGGTTGAATATTCGGGGCATAACCGCTACCGATGCTTCCCAGACCTGAATTTTTCAATCCATCGAGGTAGTTGAACCATCCTGACTTGGCTACATTGGTTTTATTTAAAGCGGGTTGGTGGTTGCGCACCGGACGATCTGTTCTCCACATATCCACCTTTGGGTCGCGTGGTGTAGGAACATTCATTTGGGCAAACAGTTGCATGCTTAATGCAACCAGCATAATAGTAAAAATACGTTTCATGTGTTGAGAAATTATGAATTTTGATGCAATAATAATTAAAAAAAGAGTCTTATCCTCCGAATTAACAAACGTTTTTAGAAAGCAAAGGGTTGCAGGGTGACGTTCATTTTACAATCCTCAGCCTTTTTCAACCCACAAACCGTCGTCGCGAATGAGTGAAATTAATTCATCAACCGCTGTCGCTTTGTTGATGCCCCGCTTCACAATTTCCTTTCCGCGGTACAACGTAATTTTATCAACCCCGCTCCCTACATACCCGTAGTCGGCGTCGGCCATTTCACCGGGACCATTCACAATACAACCCATGATCGCAATTTTAATCCCTTTTAAATGATCGGTGCGGGAACGGATCATGGCGGTGGTTTGTTGCAGGTCGAATAAGGTACGGCCGCAACTCGGGCAACTGATATATTCGGTTTTGCTGATGCGGGTACGGGTGGCCTGAAGAATGCCGAAGGCCACTGAATTAATTTTAGCTTGGCTCACCTGCGGGTTGAAAAGCATGATGCCATCACCATATCCGTCGATAAATAATCCGCCGGCATCAATAGAACTGAATAAGGTAAAGGCATCTTCCGGTGCATTGTATTGGCAGGAAATGATCACCGGTGTATGAATACCGGCGGCATCCAGACGGAAGAAGAACGTTTTCATCTCCATCATAGGCAATTCGGTTTCCGCCTGAAGCACCAATACGATGTTTGTATGATTCCGCAGCAACCCAAACAATTGTGTTTCATCATCTTTTCCCAATGAAAATAAGAGGAATACAGCAGAAGCCGGAGGAATTCCGGATTCGGCTTCGGCAACTGTAAGGAAAGGGAGGGCGTTTTTATCACCCGCCTCCTTCCATGTGTTATACGCATAAACCGCCTGCAACCCGTTGGGAAGCATGAAGGGGGAAGGGTGGTTCCCCAGATACACAAAATCACAGGCCATATCGCTGCTGTGCCATTTATCGGTTATTGCATCGTAGGTATACCCAATCTGTTTCAGATCGAATTCGGTCAACGTATTGAGGCGCGACAGGTCGGATATGACCCTGGGAACCTGATGCCCCCCGATGATGCCGGTTTCATAGGTATGCCGGCGTGCGTATTGGAACGGATGAAAGGTTTCGTGCTGCAGCAAGGAAAAAGGACCTTCCTGCATGTGCGCATACCGGGAAGCAAGTAACCGGGCTACCGGCACTTCAAATTCCGGATCTTCGGTTAATGATACCCGGATGGTATCGCCAATACCCTCTTCCAGCAAGGTTCCTATACCGATAGCGCTTTTTATACGGCCGTCTTCCCCATCGCCGGCTTCGGTAACACCCAGGTGGAGAGGATAGTGCATATTCTCATGTTCCATTTTCTGCACCAGCAGCCGGTACGCCTGTATCATCACCTGGGGATTGCTGCTTTTCATGCTCACTACAATATCATGAAAGTCGTTCTCACGGCATATACGGATAAATTCAAGCGCACTTTCCACCATGCCGTGAGGCGTATCGCCATAGCGGCTCATAATGCGGTCGCTGAGGGAACCGTGGTTGGTGCCGATACGAATGGCGGTATGATGCTGCTTGCATAGAAGAACAAGGGGGGTAAACTTTTCGCGGATGCGTTCAATCTCCTCCAGGTACTCCTCATCCGTGTATTCAAGGGTTTCGAATTTCTTTTTATCGATGTAATTGCCCGGATTTACCCGTACTTTTTCCACTATTGCAGCGGCGGCCTCTGCGGCGTTCGGGGTAAAATGTATATCCGCTACCAGGGGGGTGGAATACCCCTTTGCACGAATCGCCTCCTTAATTGGGGCCAGATTTTTTGCCTCCTTGATACTCGGGGCGGTAAGTCGCACCAGTTCACATCCGGCTTCAATCATCCGAATGGATTGGGCCACACTTCCTTCCGTATCCATGGTATCGGTGGTGGTCATACTCTGGATACGCACAGGGAAACGGCTTCCCAGAGTTAGGTTTCCAATAGTAACAGTATTCGTTTTTCTTCGGTTCATCGCTAAAAAAGTGAGGCAAAGGTATTGTAATTACAAACAAGGCCGAGGGTTGTTCATCCCGGCATTTGTCATAAAATGGAGCACAAGTGTATCAATTTCAATGCAATTGCTATCAATTTTCAAATATATCTTACTTTTTTCTTGTATACATGCCGTATAATGACTTCATTTGCTATACATGTAACTAATGAGAATTCTTCGGAAAACCCATTACTTTTAACAATAACAACAATACCGGATAGAGAAACCCCGGTGCTGTTTAGCTTTTTTTAACATTAACTATAACTACATTTTTAAACCCGATTTTTTATGAAAAGTCCTTTACACCATCATTTTCGTCCCGCTCCGGGAGCCAGCAAGAAATTGCTTGTTATGATCATGCTCCTTACGGGGCTGTTTTATGTGAAGCCTGCCCAGGCAACGCACTTCAGGTATGGAAACATCACCTGGGTTCGCACGGCCACTGCCAACCAGATCACCTTTACTGTCAGCACTGCCTGGCGTTCGGGATATGCCTGGGGGGTTCCCATTGTAGTTGGGCAGGTAATTCCGGCCTCAACCGGTCAAATCCCTTTCAATTTCGGGGATGCAAGCGGAGTAAATTTGCCTATGACCATCACCTCGGTAAACACTGTCGAAGGATGGTTTTTCGCTACATCCAGCATAACGCACACCTATGCTAACAATGCCATTCGGACTGCGTTCTTTGATGGATGTTGCCGGGTATCAGCAGGAAACGGCGGAGGATTTTTAAGTAATAACGGAGATTTGGGTTACCGGGTTGAAACCGTGGTAAGTTTTGCCAATAATAATGATGCTCCGATATGTAATGTGCCACCAATTATAAATTTACCTACCAATGTAAGCAATGCTTCATTTACTATTACAGCCAACGACCCAAACGGGGATGCGCTTTCTTATAGTTTATCTACTTCTGCACAAATGTGCTCCAATACTTGTACGAATGCAGCCCAGCCAAGTGGATTGATGCAGCCTCCGGGCCTATCCATCAATGCCTCCACAGGTGTTGTAACCATGTCTACTGTAGGCAAAGCTTCTGGTACCTTATGGTCTGCTCAAATTCGGGTGACCGATAGTAAAGGTGCCGTAACCGTTCAGGATATTTTTATCCGTATTGTGAACCAATCCACCGCACCTATCTTTCAATATGCAGGCACACCTCCGGTAACCCCGCCCAATGGTGCTGTATTTAAAATACAACCCGGACAAAACCTGACATTCACCGTGAAAGCCTCCGATGCGGATGCCGGTGATGTGGTTTCATTATTTGGAGTAGGTATTCCTTCCGGAGCTACATTTAACCCCGGCAGTGCAGCCAATCCAAAATCGACCACCTTTTCATGGACACCTACTGCTGGACAGCTTGGCTATTATTCATTGGCATTTACCGCTGAAGACAATAACCTGATGCAAAGTTTTACAAACGTAGTTATTCAGGTGGCTGTTGATCCTATTTTTCAGGTTCCTCCTACACGCATTGACGGAACAACAACCTATTTAAATCCGGGCAATGTGGCCTTTGATACGGTAGTCGCAAGCAGCCCTGTTCCGAGTACCAATGTGAAATTCAGCGCGGTGAGCGGATTGCCTTCAGGCGCTACCTTAAGGAGCAGCATACCGGGTTCATTTACCTCGGTTGCAAGAAATTCAATAACCTGGACCCCAACTGTTGCCAACTACGGACAAACCTGGGTAACGTTTACCGTGCTCGATATCATCAATGGTTCAGAGACCCACACCCTGGGATACTTTGTAAATTCTGACCCTTCCTTTACCTCGACGCCGGTAACCACCGGTTGTGTGAGTGGTTTGTATTCCTATGACATTACAGCTACTGACCCCGATCTGCCGTATGGAGATGCCATCGAAATTGTAGCCACCGGATTGCCTTCATGGCTTACCCTGTCGGATAACGGCGACGGTACTGCTACTTTATCCGGAACACCACCGGCAATAGGAACCTACTCCATTACTCTGGCGGTAGAAGATCTGGCTCATCATGCCCACGCTCCGGTTGAACAAACATTTGATATTCATGTGTACGGCCCTCCGTCTATATCAGGTTGTCCGCAAACCCAGTACCAGCAGATCTATGCCGGTGCTAATTGCAACCAGACGTTTACATATAATCCAACCGTTACAAGTGCCATATCGTATGCACTCAGCCATAAATTCACCGGAGCCACAACCGACAGCAGTTCGGGCTCAGGCAGTGGTGCGGCATTCAACACCGGACAAACAACCGTAACGGTGTATGCCACCAATGCTTGCGGAACCAGTAGTTGCAGTTTTGTGGTTACTGTGATTGACACCGTTAAACCGAATGTGGTTACTAAAAACATCACGGTTTATCTTGACGGTTCAGGCCAGGCAAGCATTTCTCCGTCTGACGTGGACAATGGCAGTTCCGACAATTGCGGTTCAGTGACATTATCACTTCAGAATAGTGGAACAATATGCGGACAAGCCACAGAAAATCAGAATGTATACCTGAATGCTCCTTCAGGCACGATTATCACAGCTATTAATTTTGCCAGCTACGGAACACCTACCGGAAGTTGTGGCAACTATTCTACCAGTTCCTGCCACTCCACTATCAGTGTTACAAAAGTGAGCCAGTATGCCATTGGCAATAACAGCGCAACAATTCCGGCCACCAACGGTGTTTTTGGCGACCCATGCTATGGAACCGTTAAACGTTTATACGTACAGGCTACCTATTCAGGAGGCAGCACGCAATCCAATACATTCGATTGTTCGAAAATTGGCAATAACACCGTTTATTTAAATGTTGCCGATGTAAATGGCAATGTTAAATCAGGAGCCGCGACGGTTACTGTAAAAGACACATCGGCACCGGTACTCACAGGTTCCATTCCAACCGGAACCACCGGAATGCCTCTTTGCTATGCCAACATGCCTGCAGGCCCGTCGGTAGCGGATATTAAAGCGCAATTCACCGACAACTGTAACGTGGTAAATGTTGACAAATCCGCTTCTGTTTCCGGCAATAACTGCTCATGGTCTGTTACCTACACATATGCTATTTATGATAACCATGGTAATTATTATGCGCAAACGCCATCTGTTACCTACAGCGGTGGTGACAATTCTGCCCCTACCCTGAACACAGGTGCCAGCATTCCTTCAGGACAAACCAATATGACTGTTTGTAAATCAGCGGCACCTGCCGGACCTAGTGAAGCAGATATTAAAGCCCTTTACGGCGACAATTGCGGAAATGTGAACGTGAGCAAATCAGGTTCAGTAACCGGAAGC
>JBGAVF010000164.1:0-6929 GCA_044228315.1 Bacteroidia bacterium
CGGGGGTCGACGATTTCGGTATCGGGCTCATGCTGCAAACCCGTCAGGTAAAAAAAATGATCTCTTCGTATGTAGGGGAGAATGCCGAGTTCGAACGTCAGCTGCTGAGCGGGGAACTGGAGGTGGAACTGATCCCACAGGGGACCCTGGCCACCCGCTGCATGGCAGCCGGTTATGGCATGCCGGTAGTGTTTACTCCGGCCGGGGTGGGTACCGAAGTAGCCCTTGGTAAAGAGGTGCGTAACTTTAATGGAAAGGACTACCTCATGGAATATGCCTTCGATGCCGACTTTGCTTTGGTAAAGGCATGGAAAGGGGATACGCAGGGTAATCTGATCTACAAAGCCACGGCACGCAACTTTAATCCCATGATGGCCATGGCCGGTAAAATTACCATTGCCGAAGTGGAAGAGCTGGTGCCGGCCGGGGAACTCGACCCCAACCAGATACACACACCTGGTATTTATGTACATCGTATTTTTAAAGGGGAGAAATACGAGAAGCGTATTGAACAAAGAACGGTTCGTAAATAACCGGTGAACAATAAAAAAGGAGGGCCCTTGGTGGAGCCCCCCTTTCCGTCTTTCATGAACTTTTAATTATTCTATTCCCAGCGCGTAATAGCCGTCGCTGCCATTCGGGTTTTTACCTTCAATAAGAACGCCGCCTTTCTTATTCACAATGGCACCGGTTACATCACCAACGCTGCTCACCTCTTTTTTGTCGATACGGGTAATAATGAAGCCTTCCGGGATCCCGGCATTTTTAAATTTGCCCGGATTTACCTTGGTCACTTTCACCCCGTTTTTCAAATTCAATTTCAACAGGCTGTTGCGGTCCATGCTGGCAAATTCGGCGCCGAGGGCCCGTCCTGTTTCAACCGAGGCGCTTTCGGTGATCTTGGTATTGCCGGCTTCATTTTTCAGCACCACATCCACGGTTTTCTGCGCATTATCGCGCAAGTAAGTGATCACTACCTTGTCGCCCGGTTTGTGACGGCTGATCTGTTCCTGCAATTCTGAAACCGCATTCACTTCCACATTATCCACTTTCAGTATCACATCGCCTTTTTTCAATCCGGCATCCATGGCTGCACTGCTTTCATTCACCTTTTCAACGAACACCCCTTTTATATCTTTCAGGTCGTTCTCTTCGGCTTTCTTTGCATCCACATCGGTGATGTTGATACCGAGGTATCCGCGTTGTACCTTTCCGTATTTGTGCAGATCGTCAACTACCTTTTTTACAATATTTACCGGAACGGCAAAGGCATAGCCGGCGTAGCTTCCGGTTTCGGAGGCAATGGCGGTATTAATACCTACCAGTTCGCCACGGGCATTTACCAGGGCCCCTCCGCTGTTGCCCGGATTCACGGCAGCATCGGTTTGTATAAAGGCCTCCACCGGCGATGATCCGTTGATGAGGCGTATATTTCGGGCTTTGGCACTTACAATGCCGGCGGTAACAGTTGAAGTAAGGTTGAACGGATTTCCCACGGCGAGTACCCATTCTCCTACCTTTATCTCATCGCTGTTGCCATAGCTTACAAAAGGCAGTTTCTCTTTCGGGTCGATCTTCAGCAACGCGATATCGAAATTCGGGTCGGTGCCAATGATATCGGCTTTATAACTTTTTTTATTGTTCAGCACCACTTCAATGTTTCCTCCTCCGTCGATCACGTGATTGTTGGTAACAATATACCCGTCTTCACTGAGTATAACGCCGGAGCCCGCTTTGGCAGAAGGTCCGGGAGAAGGCATGCTGAAACCGTGTTTACGGAAGTATTCCAGCGGGTCGAACGACTCATCCTCATTGCCTCCCTGCTGAGCCGACTCCTGACTGCCGGTTACTTTAATATGCACCACGGCAGCAGTCACCATTTGCGCGGCATTCACAAAGCTGACCTGTGGTATGTCGCCCTCCATACTGGTAAACTGAAAATTTTGCTTGGCCCCGAATTCTGTTGGGGCACTCTTGAAGAAAAACTGGCCAAGGCCTAATGCAGTGGCTCCACCCAGGATGCCAACCGCAAACAAAAGCAGATACTTTCTCATACTTTGAAAATTCATACTAGTTAAAATTTTAATAAAGGGTTAAAGTAGCGTTGCTTCATTTGATTCAGGATACAAAAATAGTTTAAAATGAGGGCGGGTTTTTAAACAAATGTTAACCCCAAAACACAACCTCACAGGGATAGAACGATGCGAATTTAAAAAAGTTACAGCCACGGGAATTTTTATCGTTTAATTTACCTTTTTTTGCGGGAGCATATAAATGGCACGTAAACGACATTATACAGACAGTGAGATTCTTCAGGAGATACGGCTGGGAAACCAGCAGATTCTGGTGTACCTGTTCGAGGAGAACTATTCCAGTATTAAAAAGTATATCCTTCAGAACAACGGTGCGATTGAAGATGTGGACGATGTGCTTCAGGATGCCATCATTGTAGTTTGGCAGAATGCCTCGAAAGAGGATTTTCAGTTAAGTTCACAGCTCAAAACCTATCTGTACAGTATCGTAAAATACAGCTGGCTGAAAAGCCTGAAGAAGAAACAACGTGAAGTGGCTATTTATGATAACGAGTACGACCATATCAACCCCGTTACCCAGGGCGCTTCCCAGTTCGACCGGAAAGTACTGCTGAGTTGTATGGATGAAATTGGGGAAACCTGCAAACAATTGTTGTCCTACTACTATTTTGAAGGCTATAACATGACCCAGATCGGCGATTTGCTCGGGTTTAATAATGCCGATACCGTGAAAGCCAAGAAATACCAGTGCCTGAAACGCTTGCAGGATATTTTTAAACAACGTTTTGGAAAGAACGACTTTTAATACATGGAACCTGAAATTATAGAATTGTTCGAAGCCTACCGGTCGGATACCCTCTCACCGGAGGATAAGAAAGCACTGCAGGAGCGCTTCGACAGGGAGCCGGCCCTGCGTGACGAATTCTCCATGTTTACGATGATGGTTTCGGCCATTGAAGAAAAGCGGAAGGAAGAGCTTAAGCATTTTATCCGCAGCAATACCAGCATCCGCGCCATCCGTCAGCCCTTTTATAAAACCTATTTCTTTTATTCAGCCGCCGCCGCCTCGCTGGTGCTTTGCCTGCTGAGTTATTTCCTGGTGTTTAAAAAACTACAGGATAACAAAACTGATATGGCAACCCATGAGGTGAACACGGAAAATGCGCAGCCGGTAACGCCCGAACAGAAACCGGAGCCAGCCGTTACTCCCCCCGAGCCTGCAAAAACCGGAACAGTGGCAGAGGATAAACCGGCAACAGCCAAACAGCCGGAGGGGATTCAGGATGTTGGCAACTCCGTTGCTGAAAATGAGCCGATAACTCAGAGAAAGGTTACTTCAAATGCGAACGAAGCAGATAACAACAGAGGGATGGCCGGCAATCCGGAAGATGTAGAAGTAAGCGGTGATAAGATGGTGCTTGACACCTTCATGAACATTGCGCGTAAAATTTACATTGCCAAGCCAAAGGCCTATCAAACCTCACCCACCGATGTGTATGCCATAGTGACCACGGGAGATGCCCGCGGATTGGAAGTACAGTTCTGGGTGTCGCCGGTGAACTACAACGGATATAAATTAAGTGCAAAGCTCCTGGTGATCTATGGTAAAGAAGACCTGCAGACAGCTACTTTTCAGGAACTGAACAACCTGCTGTATATGAAATACCATACCGATTACTTCGTGCTGAAGCCAAACGAGGTATTCACCCAGTTCACAAAGGTCACCGATGCGAAGATCATAGCTGACCTGGATTATAAACTGAAAAACAAATAACACGATGCCCAGCATTTTTACACGGATCATCGCCGGTGAAATTCCATCCTATAAAGTGGCCGAAGATGCACATCATATCGCGATTCTGGATGTTTTCCCCCTGAAGAGAGGTCATGTACTGGTGATCCCGAAAATTGAGAACGACTATATATTTGATCTCGACGACGAGCGCCTCTCGGCCTTAACAGTGTTTGCCAAGAAGGTTGCCGTGGGCATGAAAAAGACACTTCCGTGTGCCCGGATAGGGGTTGCCGTCATTGGTCTGGAGGTGCCGCATACCCATATCCACCTCATCCCTATGGATTCGGTTCAGGATCTGAACTTCGGCAATCCGAAACTCAGGTTTACTGCCGAGGAGATGGAAGCCACCGCTGCTGCCATTCGCGCGCAATTGTAACAGTGTAACAGGCAGCATAAAAAAAACGCCCCGGGGTCCGGAGCGTTTTTTTTTTTTTTTTGAGGGGTCGGTAAAGAATTACTTCTTCTTCGCATCTTTTTCAGCTTCCGTTTTAGCGGTTGCTTCTGCCTGCATCGATGCACGGGTTACTTCCACAGCTACGATGGTGTTGGCTGGCGTGTCGAGAATGGTAACATTCGGAACCTGAACGTCGCGAACGCGAACGCCTTGTCCGATCTCCAGTTTCTCTACATCAACGGCAACAAAGTCAGGCATGTTTTCAGCCAGTCCGTTCAAACGCAGGGCTTTGATACGCTGGGCCAGACGACCACCGGCGCGAACACCGGCTGCGTTGCCGTGTACTTTCACAGGAATGTTCAGGGTAACCGGCTTGCCCGGGGTGATCTCCTGAAAATCCACGTGCAGGATGGCATCGCTTACCGGATGGAACTGCGTGTCTTTCAGGCAGGCCTGAAGTTTTTTGTCGCCCAGTTCCAGTTGCACCAGATAGGTGTTAGGCGTGTAAATCAGCGCGCGAAGATCGGCTGCATAAACTGAGAAATGTATATGGTCGTTACCGCCATACACCACACACGGAACCTGTCCGTTGTTACGCAGCTCTTTGCTGCCTACTTTACCGGTGTTACTTCGAATTTCACCTTTGATTACTAACGTTTTCATGAATACTAAAATGATTAAAAAAATTAAAATGAGGACTGATGTTTTTTTCGGGGTTCTTTATGTTTTTACAATATCTTCGGCTGATACGACTCCTGCACTTTGAACAGGCTGCTGATGGAACCGTACTCATGCACGTTACGGATGGCATCGGCAAATAAGCGGGCGGTCGACAGCACACGGATCTTCGGACTCAGGTTCTTCACCGGGATGGTATCACACACAATGAGTTCTGTCAAATCCGAGTTCTCTATATTTTCATAGGCATTGGCCGATAGTACCGGATGGGTGCACACGGCACGTACCGAATTGGCTCCTTTTTCTTTCAGCATGCTGGCAGCTTTCACCAATGTGCCGCCCGTATCGATCAGGTCGTCCACCAGCACCACATCGGCACCGGTAACATCACCGATCAGGGTCATACTTTCAATTTCATTCGCCTTTTTACGGTGCTTATCACAGATCACCATGGTGGTTCCCAGGGTGGTGGCAAACTGACGGTTGCGGTTGGAAGCTCCCAGGTCGGGTGAAGCGATCACCAGGTTGGGGAGGTTCAGGCTCCGTATATACGGTGCGAAAATGGTTTGCGCATCCAAATGGTCCACCGGAATATCAAAAAATCCCTGGATCTGCGGTGCGTGCAGGTCCATGGTCATCACCCGGTTGGCTCCCACAGCGGTGAGAATATCCGCGATCATTTTGCTGGTGATGGGAACCCGGGGTTTCTCTTTACGGTCCTGACGGGCATAGCCGAAATACGGGATCACGGCGGTGATGTAGTTGGCAGAAGCCCGTTTGGCGGCGTCGATCATCATACACAACTCCATAAAGTTATCGGCCGGCGGGATGGTTGACTGAATCAGGAACACGTCGCAACCGCGAACGGACTCATTGTAACATGTCTGGAATTCACCGTCTTTAAACACATTTACCTGCAAATCGCCAAGGGGCTGGCGGTATTCGAGGGCAATCGCCTGAGCCAGAGCTAGTGTGGCTCTACCGGTGAATAACTTTACCTGATTGGCTCCTAATGGCATAAGCGTTGCGTGTTTTAAAAAATAAGGTCGAAAACGTTGAAATTTTCGACCTCACATTGTTCTCTGTTGTCCGACCAGGGCTCGAACCTGGACTCTTCTGAACCAAAATCAGACGTGTTGCCAGTTACACCATCGGACAGTACGGGTTCCTGTCAAAATTTAGGAGTGCAAAAGTAAGAAAGATTTGTAAAAAATGAAATGGAATTGAAAAAGAATTGAAAATAGCATACAGGGGGTGAAAAACGCACTCAGCAGTTTTTACTATATTTACCGCGAAAAACAATATTTTTGCATTTTTACGTTAATTCATAGTACATGAAAAAAGTAACCTTTTTCGCTTTGTTATGCCTGATTCAGGTTTCGGCATTTTCACAGCTGGTAGAAGCCGGCCTTATGGGCGGGGCCATGTTTTATAAGGGAGACCTTACTCCGGGGCTCTATTCACCGATGCATCCTGCCGGTGGTATGCTCATCCGTTTCAATGTACATGACCGGGTTTCACTCAAAGGCAATGTACTTATCGGCTCAGTATCCGGTGCCGATAACGTGCCGGAAAACAAGAACAATCCTGACCGTTTGCGCCGTAACCTCAGTTTTCACAGCAGTATCATCGAGTTTGCCGCTGAAGTGGAACTGAATCTGATAAAAGAATTCAACTCCAAAGGGGAGCGTCGTATTTGCGTTCCGTATGTATTTGCCGGACTGGAAACATTCCATTTCAACCCGAAGGCCGATATTACGGATTCACTCACCGGGGTTACATCAACCTTTGAATTGCAGCCCCTGGGCACAGAAGGCCAGGGCCTTACCAAATATCCGGGTCTAAAACGATACAACCTTACCGCATTTGGATTCCCGATGGGCGTTGGTGTAAAAGTGCACATGGGAAAATACTGGAGCCTGGGTGCTGAAATGGGCATGCGCAAAACGCTCACCGACTACCTCGACGATGTGAGCGGCTTTTATGTGGAGCGCGACCTCATTGCCGCACAGTATGGCCCGATGGCCGG
>JBGAVF010000165.1:0-6883 GCA_044228315.1 Bacteroidia bacterium
ATACGGCCGGCATTGTCGACCTTACCCGCGGAGAACTGGGTACCCGGGGAACCCCTGAAATACGTGCCGAAGAGAGCCGCAATTCGTCGGCCATTCTGGGTATTTCCGTTCGGGAAAATCTTGGAATGAAGGATGGATTTTTTATTCAGGATGAAGAGAACCAGTTGAAGATCATCCGTATGATCCGGAAATACCAGCCGGAGATTGTGTTTGCCAACGCGGTTTCCGACCGGCATATCGACCACGGAAGGGCAGCAAAACTTACTGCTGATGCCTGTTTCCTCTCGGGACTGCGGAAAATCGAAACCTTCGACGACGATAACAAACCACAGCAACCCTGGAGGCCCAAAAATATTTATCATTACATACAGGATAACTTTCTTAAACCTGAGTTAATTGTAGATATAACGGAAGAATGGGACCTGAAGATGCAAAGCATTAAGGCATTTAAAAGTCAATTCTACGATCCGGCATCGGGTGAACCGGAAACGCCGATCTCATCGCGCGACTTCCTTGAGTTTCTTGCGGCCCGTGCCTTAAACTTTGGTCGTACTATAGGGGTGCGCTATGCCGAAGGTTTTACTACCGCCAGAACACCCGGGGTTGATGACCTTATGTTGTTAAAATAAAAATGAAAACATGTTTGTACCTAAAAACCCGTCGTTCAAGGAAGCGATAGAAGCCGTGCTGGTAAATCAGCACTTTATGAAACATATCGGTTTTAATTTCACAAAAATTACTCCCGGCTATATGGAAGGTGAGGTGTTGTTCCGTGAGTTTCTGAAACAACAAAGCGGATTCTTACACGGAGGTGTAACGGCTACCCTGTGCGATCTGGTGGCCGGCTTTGCCGCGTATTCGCTGGTGGGCGCCGATGAAATGGTGGTTACCAGCGATATTAAAATATCATATCTCAATCCGGGTACCGGTGATGCTTTCCTGGCCAAAGGCTGGGTAATTAAAACCGGGTCCCGAATGCATTTCTGTGAAGCCGAAATACTGAATAAGGAAACGGGGTTGATGGTGGCCAAAGCCAGTGCTACCATGGTGACCATTCCAAAACTACCAGCCCAATGACTGCAGTAACCTTTAAAGACCTGGGTCTTATTTCATACCGTGAGGCATGGGATATGCAGGAAGCGCTGCTGCTGGCCAATACGGATAAGAAACTTGCCAACCGCGATACGCCGGGGAAATACCGCACCGAGAATACACTTCTGTTCTGCGAACACCCGCATGTTTACACCCTGGGTAAAAGCGGCGATATCTCCAATCTGCTGCTTAGTGATGCACAACTGAAGGAACACGGTATTGAATTCTTTAAAAACAACCGGGGCGGCGATATCACCTATCACGGTCCCGGACAAATTGTGGGGTACCCGATCTTTGATCTGGAGTATTTTTTTACCGACCTGCACAAATACCTGAGAGCTCTGGAAGAGGCAGTCATCACAACCCTCAGGCACTATGGCATTGCAGCAGGAAGAGTGGAAGGCCTTACCGGTGTTTGGATCGATGGAGACAAACCCGGACTGGAGCGTAAAATTTGTGCCATTGGCGTACGTTGCAGCCGGTGGATCACTATGCATGGTTTTGCCTTCAATATCAATACCGACCTTTCGTATTTTGGGAATATTGTGCCCTGCGGCATCGAAGATAAGGGCGTAACCAGTCTGTCGAAAGAGTTGAATCGTACCGTGGATATGGAAGAAGTAAAACAGATTCTGAAGAAGGCCCTGTCGGAGCAGTTCGGATATTATTATTTGTAACAACCGCACTTCGGCTGTATTTTTGTAATTCTATAAAACGTTTAACCCTAATCAATTTTTGAAACAATGAAGTCAAGAATGTCTTACATCGTCATTATCGGTATCCTTGTTATACTCGGTGGTTTATGCTGGTCTCAGTACAATACCATGGTATCACAAAGTGCTGAAGTAGATCTGGCCGTCGGGAACCTGAATGCACAGTACCAGCGCCGCAGCGACCTGCTGAATAACTTAATTGAAGTAGTGAAACGGGAAGCGGATTATGAAAAGTCAACACTGAAAGACATTGTAGCTGAACGTGCCCGTGCTGCCAACGGAGGACGTCCTGTGCTCGACCCGGCCAATCTTACGCCTGAGCAGATTGAAGCTTTCAATAAAAATGCCGCTTCAGAACAACGGATGATCTCAGTGATCATTGAAAACTACCCACAACTCAAAGCCACAGAAGCATACAATAAACTCATGGATGAAACTTCGGGCACTGAAAACCGGGTGAATGTTTCCCGTGAGCGATTCAATAAGGCCGTGAAGGATTATAACCTGGCAGTACAGCGGTTTCCGGGTGTGTTGTTTGCGAAACTCTTCGGGTACAAAACCAAGGCCTACTTCGAAAACAAAGCCGGAACCGAAGATGCACCGGATTACAAGAATAAATTTTAAAAGTCTGATACGTGCGACTCAGAGTTTTCGGATTGGATCATCTGTTGCATCACGAGGATGAGGTGATGATTGAAAAGGCTATTGCTGAAGCGGAAAAGATCACCTCCGGTGAGATCCGTGTGCATCTCGACCGCTCCTGTGATATCCCCATCCTTGATAGGGCCGCTGAAGTGTTTACCCTGCTGAATATGCATGAGACCGTTCAACGAAACGGGGTTCTTATTTATCTCAGCAAGCGTGAAAAACAGTTTGCCATCATCGGTGATGCCGGCATCAATACAAAGGTGCCTCCCGGTTTCTGGAATGAGACAGCCGAAAACATGAGCATTTATTTTAAAAGCGGAAACTATGTGAAAGGGATCCTGGAAGGCATTGAATCGGCCGGAAAGGAACTGAAAAAATATTTTCCTTTTGAGGCAAATGACACCAATGAACTGAGCAATAAGGTCAGTTACGGTAAGAAGAAATAACCGGATCGCAACCCATGAAAAAAGTCATTTTCCTGTTTCTGTTGCTGCTGCACATGCAACCCGTACCGGCTCAAACCGTGGTTCGTGATGTACCCGATCCGCCCCGGTTGGTAAATGATTTCGCCGGTATCATGAAACCGGAAACGGTAGCCGCTTTGGAAAAGCAATTGCTTGCGTACCGCGACAGTACATCGAACGAGATTTGTATTGTTACCGAAAAAAACCTCGGCGATTTCGATATTTTCACCTATTCACAGGAGCTCTTTGTAAAATGGGGCATCGGTAGTAAGAAAAATGATAATGGAGTGTTGCTCCTTGTTGCACTCGAAGAGAAGAAGGTCAGGATACATGTTGGCAAAGGGCTGGAGGGGGTATTGCCCGACGGAACCTGTGGGAACATAATACGGGTGGTAATTACTCCGGCCTTTAAAACAGGTGATTACAACAAGGGTATTGAAGACGGTGTGAATACCATCATCGGGTATATCGGTGGTGAGTATAAGGATAAGCCATCGCTTGATCCGCAATTTTCCTGGGATTCCGTTATTATTCCGGTCATCATTTTTGCGCTCTTCATCGTTTTGGCCATTGTTTCGGCAATTCGCACCGAGCGAAAAATACGCCGAACCATGCTTATGTACGGTATCACCTACCTGGCGGCCCGGAAACTGCTTGGACTCGACCGTCCTTCTTCCCCCGGTGGAGGCGGATGGGGCGGTTTCACCAACTGGGGTGGTGGTGGCAGCAGTGGCGGCGGTGGAGGTTTTGGTGGCTTCGGAGGCGGCGATAGCGGCGGTGGAGGAGCCCAGGGCGGTTGGTAAATCCAACAGCGTCCATATCTCATTCTCAGGCTGAAATCCTGTAACAGTAATTAAATATGTCGGTTGAAATTGAACGTAAGTTTCTGGTGAACCCGGAGGCATGGAGCAAAGTGATAAAACCGCAAGGAACCTTGCTACGTCAGGGATATATCCTTGATGCACCGGCAAAAACCATCCGGATAAGAGCCACGGCAACCAGCGCGTTCATAACGATAAAAGGCCTTTCCAGTGGCTTCTCACGGCCTGAATTTGAATATCTGGTACCGGTAGCCGATGCCCTCGAAATGCTTGAGCTTTTCGCGGTTTCAGAACTCTCAAAGGTGCGGTATGAGATCAGTTATGCCGGTAAGACCTGGGAGGTAGATGAATTTAAGGGCGAAAACGAAGGTCTCATAGTGGCGGAAATTGAACTGGAGCGTGAGGATGAAGTATTCGATGTGCCTGCCTGGGTGACGATGGAAGTGACCGGCGATCAAAGGTATTATAATTCCAGTCTTGCCGTTTCACCCTATCGAAACTGGAGGAAGTAGAAACAAGTTTTAATCCCCGTTTTCTTCAGAGTACAATATCAAATTATCTGACCGGTTTTTCGGGTGTGGTCATACCGGCTTTTTAAGATTTTAAAAATATTGTTGGGATTGCGTTTTTCGTTTAATAATTTTGCCGGATATTCAGTATTTACGGTATTTTTGCACACATTCTAATTCATGGGCGTATTTAACTTTTTAACGCAGGAGCTGGCCATTGACCTGGGAACAGCCAATACCTTAATCATCTACAAAGACAAAGTAGTTGTGGATGAACCATCCATTATTGCGAAGAACCGCAGTACGGGAGAGGTAGTGGCCATTGGCAAACGGGCCATGCAGATGCATGGTAAGACCCATGATGATATTCGAACCATACGCCCGCTGAAAGACGGGGTGATAGCCGATTTTCAGGCAGCGGAAGAAATGATCAAGGGGCTCATTCACATGATCAACCCCGGACGTCGTTTGTTTCCACCCCAGCTCCGGATGGTTATTTGTATTCCCAGCGGTATTACAGAGGTAGAAAAACGCGCGGTTCGCGACAGCGCTGAAAAAGCCGGCGGGAAGGAAGTATACATGATTCATGAACCCATGGCAGCCGCCATCGGTATAGGTATTGATGTAAGTGAGCCGAAAGGAAACATGATCATCGATATCGGTGGAGGTACCACTGAAATTGCGGTGATTGCCCTGAGTGGTATCGTATGCGATCAGTCGATTCGTGTAGCCGGGGATGAATTCACCGACGATATTATTGAATATATGCGCCGTCAGCATAACCTTTTGCTGGGTGAGCGTTCGGCAGAAAAAATTAAAATAGAGGTTGGTTCGGCACTTACTGAACTCGAAAAACCACCGGCCGATTATTCTGTGAACGGACGTGACCTCATGACCGGTATTCCAAAACAGATCACCGTTTCGTACAGTGAGATCGCTCAATGCCTCGATAAATCCATCTCAAAAATTGAAGAAGCGATCCTTCGTGCTCTTGAACTTACACCGCCTGAGCTTTCTGCTGATATTTACCAAACCGGTTTATACCTCACAGGTGGTGGTGCTTTGATCCGTGGCCTTGACAAGCGTATTTCCCAAAAAACCAAACTACCGGTTTACGTGGCGGAAGATCCGTTGCGTGCCGTAGTGCGCGGTACAGGCATTGCCCTGAAAAATATTGCTACCTTTAATTTCCTGATGCAATAAACAGCATCGGTTGCAGCGTATCCTTCAATATTCTGTAGCATAACATTCAATTTTTGTAAGTTCACACCGGCATTCACACAGGCAACAAATTCCTGATACAAGATAATAAACACAGGCTCCATGCAACAGTTTTTTTATTTCTTTATCCGGTATAAGGTATTCTGGGTGTTTGTGATCTTTGAGGTGCTCTCGCTCATCATCGTTTTTAACGGAAGCAGTTTCCACCGCACCCGGTATATCAATTCAGCCAATGCTTTCACGGGAACCATATACAATACGGCGAATAATGTTTCCTCGTATTTTCATCTGCGCTCGGTAAATGATAGCCTCATGGCAGAGAATGCTCGGCTGCAAACCCGCATCAATTACGATACCGTTTCAATTCATAAAAAAGATACACTGGCCATTCAGGATACCGGCAGTAAATACCATGGCCGGTTTGTATATATTTCAGCCGATATCATCAGCAACTCAACCGCCAAGCGCAATAACTACATGATGCTTAATGCCGGCAGTGCCGACGGGGTGGTGAAACAGTGCGGTGTAGTATCGGCCAACGGAGCAGTGGGTATTGTGCTCGATGTAAGTGAACATTTCTGCACCGCCATTTCATTACTCAACAGCAATGCACATATAAGCATAAAACTCGACCAGACCGGCAATGCCGGTACGCTCATCTGGGATGGTCAGGATCCGCAGGTGGCGCAGGTAAATGATATTAATAAACACGTAAAAATAGAAGCCGGACAAACCATTTCCACCAGCGGGTATAATTTTATTTTCCCACGGAATATACCGGTAGGTTCGGTGCTTGATTACGGGGTAGAAGGGAATTTCAATGCCATTCATGTAAAACTTTCTGCCTCTTTCGACAATCTGCATCAGGTGTATATAGTAAAGAATCTTGATCTGGAGGAACAAACCCAGTTAATGAACAGTATAAAAGAAAAATAAGGTGTATCGCGACATCCTCATACAAGCTCTTTGGTTTATCTTTCTGGTAGTGCTTCAGGTATTTATTCTGAATCAGATGCTCCAGTACAACCTGCTGAATCCGTTTGTGTATCCGTTGTTTATTCTGTTGCTTCCTGTAAATACCCCGTTCTGGCTTGTGTTTAGCTTATGCTTTGTTCTGGGCATCTCGGTCGATCTGCTTGAGTTCACCTCAGGCATACACGCGGCTGCCACCGTGCTCATGGGATTTGTTCGTATGGGATTTCTGAATGCATCCCTGAACAAAGAGAATTTTGAGAAGAATATTTCACCCTCTATAAAAAACAAAGGACTGGCCTGGTTCGCTGTGTATGCATTCGTACTGCTTCTGGTGCATCATACGTTTTTGTATTTTCTGGAAGTTTTTACGTTCAGTGAATTTCTTTTCACAATCCTTAAAACGATCCTGAGCGCCATCCTCTCGTTGTTTCTGATCGTAT
>JBGAVF010000166.1:0-6794 GCA_044228315.1 Bacteroidia bacterium
ATCACCCCGTTGTATTTTCAATGTAACTTCAGTGCCTGCCTGTCCTTTCAGCATCTTACTGATGTCGTTGCTGTTTTTCCCTTTCGTGCTTCGTCCGTCCACTTCCAGAATAATATCTCCACTTCTCAGGTCTTCCTTTTGAGCCGGAGATCCTTCATAGGGTTCGGTGATCATTACATACTCCCCATGCGGCACCACCGAAGCTCCGATACCTCCGTATTCGCCTGTGGTAAGAAAACGGGCATCCTCTATTTCTGCCTCGCTGTAGAAATTTGTATACGGGTCGAGAGAATTGAGCATGCCGTCGATCCCGCTTCGGATGAGTTTTCCGGGTTCCACATCGTCTACATAATAGGTATTGACCTCCCGGTAAACGGTGGAGAAAATGTCGAGGTTCTTGCTTATTTCAAAGTACCGGTCGGCAACGAAACCTGTTATTGACAAGCCAAGTACAATTCCGGTACTGATGATAGTGATTTTTTTTAAATAGGGATTCATAATACGGTCAGGACAATGAAAGTGTAAAAATAAGACAATTAGACGTAACGGCTTAAAAACGCTGATTTCCCTGCATTAATATCTGAAATTCAGTTGTAAAGCCTCAATTGGTGAAAGAATACAGGTTAAAAGTATTGTTTCCCCGGCGGGTCAGCACCGTGAAATGCCCCGGAACCAACGCCGGAAGAATTGCGATCACTTTCCCTTCCATATTCGCGGCCTTCAATTGATGGGTTTTATTCATCAGAACCGAAATTTCACCATTGGTGAATACCGGGAACACATCCTGCACAGTTGCATTCACTACACTTTCCAGAATGAATCCTTTGGGTATGGTAATGGAATCCGATTTCTGTGTATACCGGTCGAACAACACAAGTTTCTGATGCACCTGCGCTGCTATTTTCTGAAATGTACTGTCCATGGTCTGAATCACCACAAACCCCTGATCACTTTTCAGTTTATGCCGGTAATTCTTTCGCACCAGTGAATCGGTCAGAATGCTTATGATCTCACCTGAAGTATCTACTGTAATGATCTCTTCTCTGTATTTCTTATTAATGTACGGTGTAATACAAAATTCATTGATGAAAGGACGGTCAAAATTAAGATCGCGTTCAACGCGCTTCCCGAAACGGTTCCAGATGAATATTTCTCCCTCATTATGAATACCCACCAGGTAGTTTTTACTGCGCTTCTTATACTGCAGAATAGGCCTGTCAATGCTTTCCGGAGCTTCCATCGGGTTCCAGTTCTCCAGCAATACTCCCGACTGATTATACCCGTATATATTCTCCGCATCCGTGAAGAAGTATTCATAGTAATCACCCATATTGAACAGGTACATGCCATGTTTCGCCTCTTCCGGAAGTGGTTTCGGGAATCCTTCAATATCCTGGCCCTTATCGTTGATAAGAAAAAGTTCATTTTCGGTTCTGAAATAATATTGCAGTCCGTGATTGTGATAAATATCGACAGGGAAAATCTCGCCTACTACCGATCCGGTAACGAATTTCTGCCAGCGTTCCTTGTTATTGAAGTCAAGACAATGAAGCACATTCCGCTCATCCTGTATCATGAGAAAACTTTCATTCACGGTATTTCCCTTTATAACCTGCGTTGATAACGGTGCAAATTCAAGGTTCTTGCTCCAGATCAGTTCTGCATCGGTGCCGGCCAGGGTAAGGTTTTCGTTCAGGAACAACTGCCCCTGTGCCTCGTCGCCAGCCAAGGCATTTACCTGAAGACGTATATAACTCAGCTGACGCAGAAAACTGCTTTTCAGAATATTGTCTTTCGTTTCGCTGCGAACACAACTGCTGAAATACGGGAGCAGATTCTGAGGGTTCACCTGCATTACAAAGATGAGTGGATCGGAAACAGAGGAACTAACCGGGTCATTCTCAATTTTTCGCAACAGTGCCTCCATGGCTTCTGCTGTTGGGGCAATGAGAAACACATTCGGTGCGATTATGGATGCGTAGGTAGAAGGCAGATCTTGTGTGGTGTTATTTGCGAAATTGCGGAAGAACGGATATTTACCGAACTTGAAAACTTTTCGGTTGTTCTCCATCCGGTATTGCTCAATGGAATGTTTAACAAACATTGCGTTCAATGCAGCAGAGTCGAACCGGCTCACTCCGATGATAAAAGTACCGTTACTGATGTTCTCGTCATTACTGCCCGAATAGCAGCGGTAAATCTCCTGCAGCTGCAGCTCATTTGAAACGGTATCGGGATGCCATGCACAATACCCATGAGAAATGGTTTGCACCCATGTTTCAAGATGCAGGACCGCTGGTGTGCCGGAAACCGATCCGGATGATTTACCGGGAATCATTTTCATACGGAAAGTGGCCTTGCTACCGGTGGCATCCGGAAGGAACTCACATTCATCAATGCCCTCCATCCAGTGATAAAATTCGGACTGTGCCTTAACGGTCACCGATTGTACCCATTGTTCCAGTGCTTCCTGATTTAGATAGAGATGTGCACCGGCATATACCGGGGTATAACTTTTGAATGTTGTATAATGCTTGCTGATGCTTTTTTGCGCTTCTTCCACAAACAATGCTTCATGAGAAATGATCATGACACCGTGGGCATAACTTAATGCCAGTTCCTTCATACGTGAAGAATTATAGGCTTCCGTAATCTCTCCGTAGGGCGCACTGTATGATGATGTGGAATAATCCTTCATAACCACTTCCCGTACCAGTGAATCGAATGACTTTCTGTCAATTTCAACTGCCAGCATGCTTTGCAAATAGTTTTCCGAATTGGCTTTAAAACAAAGACTCACACGTTTCCCTTTCAGCATCGCTTTAAAAAAGTCGGCATGGGCAAGTTCCGAATGAAGGAAATCGTTCCCCGTCAGTGTTTGTAAGCGGTCATCGTCTTCCAGTTGCTGTATGAGTGGATAATTATGCAGTTTATGAAGAATATCGCCGTAATCGTTGCCTGTAATAGCGAGCATACCGGTAGGGGGTACTGCATACCGAATGGCATTGTGGTTATACCACCAACGCCAGCCGAAGATCGAGGCAATAATGCCCGCCAACAATACGATGATGATGAATAATGACTTTTTGTTCCACTTCATGCGATTTTCAAAATTACTTCTTAATGAAAGTGTATTTTTGTTTTTAATTCACACCTGCACACGCATTACATATTTTTTTGTCCATTTTTTATGAATCATACCATACGTCAACAGATTGCTACGGGAGCCATATTCGCAGGTATTTCTGTTGCCGCCGGCGCTTTCGGGGCTCATTTCCTTCGTGATAAGCTCACACAGCATTACCTGGAAGTTTATGAAACGGCGGTTCGTTACCAGCTTATTCATTCGCTGGCCATACTTCTTACAGGCATGCTGGGAGCACATATCCGTATACCACGATTCATTTTTCTGTTATTCGTAAGTGGCATAATCCTTTTCAGTGGCTCATTGTATTTGCTTATTGCCGGAAGTATGAGCGACCCGAATCCATTACGCATGGCCGGTGCCATCACCCCGCTCGGCGGACTAAGCTTTATTGCTGCCTGGTTTTCACTTGCTTATTATGCATTGAAAAAAGAATCGGATCCCCTCAAATAACCCGATTCAACGCTACGATGAAAACGCTGATTTTAATGCGCCATGCAAAAACAGAAACCGATTCCATCACGGGTCAGGATTTTGACAGGGAACTCACCGACGAGGGCAGGAAACTGGCTCTTAAAGCCGGAAAAATTATTCATAAACAAACCGGTGATCCGGGGATGCTCATCGCCAGTGCGGCTTTACGTACCAAAACTACGGCAATGCTTGTACAGGAAGGATGCGGGGGAAACCTGCATGTATTGAAGTCGCTGTACAACACCACCTCCCGCGACATCCTGCATCATAATAACTCACTTACCGACGACTCGAAATCAGTGCTTTATGTATTGCACAATCCGGGCGTTTCCGATGCGGTATCATCTCTTTGCGGAGAATGGATTGAACTGAAGCCGGGTGATTTTGTTATTATGAAACTGAAAAACAAATCCTGGAAAGAAAAGCCGGAGGTTCATTCATTTGAGCATTTTCGTATAAAAGACTTGTAAAATGACTACTCCCAGCGAAATACCCTTGCTGCGAGTGCATAGATCACGACTCCCCATATTATTAATACCCCGATGGGCTGCCACACGTCGAGCAGGCTCGCCCCGTCGTAGGCAATTTGCCGGAGTGCGTTATTTAGGTGTGTAAGCGGCAGCACATTGCAGATGGGTTGTATCCATTTGGGAAATGATTCTACCGGAAAGAAAGTACCTGAAAGAAGCATTTGCGGTAAGGTAATGGAGTTGGCCAGCACCGGGATAATACTATCTGTTTTTGCAATGCCGGAGATGGCATATCCGAAGCCCATAAACACCAGAAATCCAAGTATTGATGCAATCAGCATATTTAGTACCGTTACGGCACCATGCAATAAGGTAAAGTTAAATATCAGATGCCCCATCACAATAATGATGGCCGCGGTAATAACCTGAAAGCCCAAACGGCTTAATGCTTCCCCGAGTATTATGTATTGTCGCTTAATAGGAGTTGCAAAAAAGCGCTTTAATACCAGTGTATTCCTTAACAGAAAAAAAGTGAATGCCGTTCCGAAAATGGCAAGGCTCATGATTGAAAAACCAAGTTGTCCGGGCAGCACGAAGTCAATCGCTTCAAACGTCCGCTGATCTGATACCTCCGGAAGTATCTGAGCCACTTTTACACCTTCACTATAAATGCCGAAGCGGTCCTTATTCTGAATAGCTGAAAGCCGGGCAATAATACTGCCGGCGGTATTTCCCTGGGCTGCATGAAATCGTACTTTTACCAGCAAGGGTTGAGAAGGTGCTGTGGAATCAATTGAAATGATGGCTGTTATCTCTTTTTTACTAAGCAGGGTCTCAAGACTGTCGGTGCTTATTCCTGTTGTTACCGAGAAAGCCGTATCGTGCATCAGGGACTGGTACACTACATTTTTTATATCACTGTTTCGGGTGATACCCACTTCATATTTTCCGGGCACCCCTTTTCCGAGATACCCAAAAACAAAAATGAAGGTAAGCGGAAAAAAAATACCGAAAATGAGGCTTGTAGGGCTCTTTATCTGAGAACGCAGACTGGCAAGTGCAATGGCAAACATGGCACGGATCTGACTGTACGACATACTTTTTTCAGGACTTATTTAACATTGCATAATTAGTTAATAATAAAAGAACTTCCAACCCGGTTTAAAATTTTAATTCCAATATAATACATTTGTTGACCGGTAGCACTATGACCAATAAAGTAATTGAAGTAAAAAACCTCGTAAAAAAATACGGAAATTTCACTGCGGTGAATGAAATAAGTTTTGAAGTTTTCCGGGGCGAGATCTTCGGATTACTGGGACCTAACGGAGCCGGCAAAACAACCACACTGGAAATTATGGAAACCCTGAAGGAAAAAACTTCAGGGCTTGTGCTTGTGAACGGATTCGATACGCAAACCAGTGCCGGAGAAATCAAGAAAATTATTGGTGTACAATTACAGGCAGCCGGTTATTATCCAAATATTACCCTTACCGATACCATTGAATTATTCGCCGGACTCTACAACAAACGAGTTTCCGCTTCCGAAATACTTGAAATGGTGAACCTACGCGACAAAGCTAAAAGCAGTTTCAAGGAATTGAGCGGCGGACAAAAGCAACGTTTCAGCATAGCCACAACCCTTATCAACACCCCGGAAATAATATTTCTCGATGAACCCACCACGGGGCTTGACCCCCAGGCCCGAAGAAGCCTTTGGGACCTGATACGAACCATCAGAAACAATGGCGCCACCATCATTATCACCACACATTATATGGATGAAGCGGAGCAGTTATGCGACCGGGTAGCCGTAATGGATACCGGAAAAATAATTGCCCTGGATACACCGCATCAGCTCATCGACAACCTGCTGGCAAAAGGCTTCAAAAAACCACGTCCCGTAAAGGATGCAAATCTGGAAGATGTATTTATTGACCTAACCGGTAAGGAAATACGAGAGGAAATGTAAAGGCGTAGAGACGCTTCCTTAAAACTGATAAGTTATACCAACGGAAGGAAGCACCGGAAGCTGATTAATCCGTGTGTAATTGACCCGGTCGAAGTAAAAAATATTTTTCCGGTTATACACATTCGTAACACCGGCGGTGAGGTGCATCTCCGATTGCTTTTTCATCTTAATGGTGGCCTGATAGGATACATCGAGACGGTGGAACCACGGCAAGCGTCCCAGGTTAAGATCCCCGTACAGAATTCCCAGTTCTCCATTGGCTTTTGTATAATCGGAGGTAACACCATCCATAAAGCGAAGGTATTCGAACATACCCTGGGTTTGCGTGAAAGGGAATCCCGAGCCTATGGCCCACCGGGCATTGATCTCCTGTTTTACTTTCTTTCCGTATTTGTAGCTCGAAACGAGGTTAATGGTATGGCGTCGGTCGAAATGGGGCAGATACGTACGGGTACCATCATTACGTTTCACATTCACATAGCTGTAAACAGCCCAGAAATACCAATGCCGGTTATCGAATTTATACGTTACATCAAAACCCTTGGCATTGCCGGTTTCCACTATATAATCATAACGTTGAAAAGCAGGCCGGCTGGCATTCAGATCGTTGTCATCAAATATTTTATCGCGGTTTATATTGATGAGCTGATCGAAGTGTTTCACAAACCCTTCAATGTTAAGATCCTGATGATCGTCGATATCGATCTCAAAGCCGAAAACCGCATGACGTGCC
>JBGAVF010000167.1:0-6805 GCA_044228315.1 Bacteroidia bacterium
CTTTAAAGAGGCTCAGGAAATTTGCCTGCAACTTCTTAGCCGTGTTCAATTCACCGAAGATCCGGGCAGAATCCAGAATTGCATAGCTGGGTTTGAGCAGGTTCAGGGTTTCGTGAAGCATTCGTTTTCGAATTTATTGATTTTACAGGTTATAAGGAATATACATGGGTAACGCATTGGGTCAGTTCATAGTAGCTGTTTTCGTTGGCCAGTGATATACGCAGTGTGGTGGTCGTATTCCCGATCTCAATTTTCAGCAGTAAAGGCTGGTTGCCATTGCCCGGAGACAGCTTTTTAAAGGCTGCAAATATTTCATCTTCATTGAATGTGGTGCGGGCTATAAATTTCTGATTTTGCAAATTGGTCCACCGCACTTCCGATTCTTTGATCACCGCACGGGGCAATGCTTTATCGGCGGATGGGTCGTACATGAATTCACTTTCACCGTTGTAAGTTTTGAAAAGAATTTCCTGGGATTCATTCAGTCCGATAAGTTGTGGTTTCCAGTTATATTTCTGCTGGTATTTTGCCCAAAAGCCTTTGGCTGGAGGGCTTTTCAACAACAGCTGATACGAGCTGTCGCCCAGAGTATTGATGAGGGTTGATGCAATATACTTCTCACGGCTCATATCCGGATTGTCGAAAAACTGCGACCACTCGTAATCTGTTTCACCTGCCTGAGCACTGATGATCTCTTTTGTAATGGATTCACCGGAGAGCCATACTGAAACATATCCTCCCGGGGCCACGCCAACTTTTATCAGGTCGTACATATTTCGGGAACGTGTATCCGGACTGATATATCCATCCGTAAAATGTTTCTGCAGCTGGTCAACCGGAAGCGAAATATCGCCTTTGTAAAACTTGTCTTCAGCATACGAGAACCAGGTGATCACCAGCTTTTCAGGAATGCTGTTATTGGTTTCGTTCATCACACGGGTAGAGCCCAGCGCTCCCCATCCGTTGTTCAATATTTTACCTTCCGGAACAGCCACCTCTTTTCCTTCATGGTCGATAAGGGATGCCTTTATAATGGCCATCGGGAATCCTGCAGGGGCGCATTCAGTAGGGAGCCAGTCAGTAGTTTTCATATTGGGGTTGCAATCGGTGAGCGTGAACAGCAAAAACAGCAGTTGCAGATTGTATTTAATTGATTTAACCATTATGTATAACGCGTGTTCTTACGCCGCTCATCATATTATCGGGTACAAAGTTGGGTTCATTGGCCCCTCCGGCCGATCCGTAATACGAGGAGTAATGCAGAAATCTTCTTCGCAGCTGTCGCAAGGTAGGGCGGCTGTCGAGCCAGTGAGCGGGTTGCGAAGAAGTAACTCCGGAATGGGATGCTACATACTGATCGATCTCTGACTTTATAGCGGCCAGCCGGGCATCAATGGTCTCCCTGCTTTGCAGGTCACCGGAGAAAGTTAATCCTTTCTCTCCGGCTTTAATGGCCATTATATGCAGGGGAATCCGGGCATATTTATTACTGATGCCTTCACGGGTTACTTTTAATTCGTTCCATGAGGTATCGGAGCTGAAATTACTTTCCTGATACCAGCCTTCGTCGATCAGCCGGGCTTTTTCCTGTCGGAACTTCATGTCGATCATGGTTTGTATTACCGGAATACCTGAGGTGTCGTCGTAATCCAGGATCTGAAGGTCCACTTCGTCGGCATAGGTAGTGTATCCTCCGCCAATATCGGAGTGAACCCCGGGCAGAAACAACTGGGTGCCAACGCCACTGCAGGAATTGATATTGGTGAGTGGAAAGTTTTTCCGGTGCTCATCAGCGGCTGCCAGATGTACCACCTTTTCGGCAAGATGCACGGCATCGAGATGCAGGTCGGAGGTATCGTCGGTATGGTTGAATCCATAGGATGCTACCGTATCGAATAAGCCGGCAAACTTGCCAGTTACATTGTTTACTGTATATCCGAGATTCTGCAAACGGATCTGGATTTTATTGCGGGCCTCCAGTGTTTCATGAAAGAATAACCGGGCTGCTGCGGCTCCCCGGCTAAATCCAAATGCATCCAGATAGAGGTTGCTGATCACGATATTCGTGCGAACCAGGCGGCGTATGTTCCGTACGATCTGGCTTATGGCCGCTTCCACTTTGGCGTCCACGCCTGTGATTCCTGTACCCATAGCCATGCCTTCCATAATATCATCGGCCCTGTTCTGGGTACCGATCCCTTCCATATATATGGAAAAAGAATGATCAACGGTTCCATCGGGCAACACATAACGTTCAAGTTTCGAAACGTTGGTAAAATCATTCTCATAACTGCCTCCAATAACAGAAGGCATTAAACGGTAGGTCCACGTATTATTGAGGCGTTCCTGTGTATTGGCACGGTTATTTCCGGTGCCATCGAAAAACACGCTGGCTCTTACATTCACCGGAGGCGGTGATGGGGGAGGGGCAGGTGCCGGGGTGCTGCATGAGGAGGCTACTCGTTCATCCGTTATCGACATGTTGTTTTTGTTTTACAGCTGTATTAAAGGGCTGTTATTTTTTTCATCCTAAAGCGTTCCGAAGCCAAAGCCAGGAAATAGTGTTCGCATTTCATGGACTCGTCAATGTCTTTGTGGTTCAGTATCTTTTTCAGTTCGTCGTTCAATGGGGTGTTAAACTCTATGGCACAACGTAATAATATTTCAAGATTCGGTGTTTTATAAATGCCGTGGGTGTTTCCTGTTCTGCATACCGACGTACACAATTCCCTGATCTCATTTTCTGTTTTTCCCTGCACCCATTGCGGATAATTTTTCTGTACAAAAGTTTCCAGCTTCTTCACGGCTTGTTCGTTGCCGGCTTCTGACAACGCATCGATCTGGCGTTTTTGTATGATGAACATGCTTCCTTATTTCGAACCACAGATATCGCAGCTGGCCACTGAATGCACAAACGGGGTGCCGTTCGCAGCCGCCTCCAGATGCTGTGCCTGCTGGTTCATTGAGTTTTTAAGTGCCGGATCCGAAACCGATTCGGCAGCACTTTTCATTGCTGCAATGATCACACTCACACTCACCGTGGCTGCTGCACCGCCACCACCGCCACCACCGCCATCACCTATCAGTACAGTTGGGGCTCCCAGAATAACCATTCCCCCGTGGGTAGTATTATCCATCATACGGGCTGCCGGCTTTTTACCTATAAGCACTACCATGCTCCCTTTTATAATTACATCGGGGGGGCCTACGCAGGTGCACATGCTGCTCAAGGTGGCAGCCGGTAACTTCCCGATCAAAACCGTTGGCATTCCCGGAGGCAATATAGGTCCTCCTACATGCGGCACCACTCCCGTAACCATAGGGCAGGTGTGCATATCAGATATTCTGGCGGCGGGCATTCCCATAATCTTAGCTGTTTTGAGGTTGTTGAATAAAGACGCGGAAGTTAAAATAAGCTACGGAGTTCTTTTCCAGTTGCGTTTTCAGGTCCTGAGCAATGGATGACCATTCCTCATCACTGAATTGTTGTTCGGTTGATGGTTCAAGAGTGATATCCAACGTACTGATCAGTCCTTCCGTGGGTTTAGAACTTATGGCGACACCTTTTTTAATGCCTACTTCTTTAATTTTATCGCCGAGAACGTAAAAGCAATAGCTGCGGATATCTTCATTGGTAACCAGACGGTTTCGTGAAAGCAGGGCACTCCGGTACGCATTCAGTTCCTCGGTTTGATTGAGTTTGTTGATGCCCCCGCTGGTATGAAGCATAAGTTGTAAACTCTCGGAATTCACCGGAAATCCCCTGTAAACATCAATTTTACTGCCCGGCCGGATATTGTTTCCGTTGCTGCCGTTGGTGCTCCAGAATTCCACATTAATATTTTCACCTTCTTCCCGGGGCCGCACAAACAGGTAGGAGGGCAGGTTGTAAATTTCGCGTTGGTTTTGTTTTATACGTTGTTCAATCAGTGAAATATTCTGATTCAGTTCCTTGATGGTAGAGCCGATAAAATCCTGACCGAATGCAGCGAATGCACTGCTCTCGTCGCGCAGCAACTCAAGTACATAATTCAGATGCTCGGTTGCATTCCGGGCATCGAAACGCTGAATTCCTTTGCTTCGCAACGAATAGGTTCCGTTGAGGTCGGTGAGGTTTTCACTGGCCGGTTTCGAAATATAGTCAATATCATCGGTGCCGCTTACACGCCGTATGGCAAAGAACTGTTCATCGCACTCAAGCAATACAATATTGAAATAATTTTGAAGCCGGTACCGCAGCTCATTGAACCGAAGGTTCATAATGGGGAAGCAATTCAGCAGCACCACCATCTCATCCAGGGCTTCGGCATTGAATGCGGCCGGGAAGGTTATTTTGAACCATACCAGCGGCTGATTCATCGCCAGCAGGTCCGACTCGTTAAAAGTTTGTTTGAAGGCCTCCGGATAATTGGATTTTTTAAACTGGTTCCGTTCCAGCAGGTTCTTATCATCGTCGATGGTGACAAAGCAGTTGTGATAAATGGTGTTGATCTTCTCTTTTACCTTGTAGGTGATTTCAAATTCATCCAGCACATTATCATGTGAAATTTCCTCAAGGTTGCGAATGCCGGAACGAATGGAAACCGGAGAGCCATTGTAACTCCATTTGGCATAACTTAAAATGGAGAGCAGTTCTGTTTTGCCGGGGTGGTTTTTGAAGTCGAAAAAGAAGGTGAGTCCGTCGAGGGTGTTGATTTGGTTCGAAAGCTGCACACCGATCCAGGCCGTATTGTTCTCAATGCTGCGGCTGCTTTTGGCTACAAACTCACGTTCCAGGTAGTTGTTGATCTTGTAAATGCTGTTGCCGGTTGCAATAGCGGCCACTTCTCCGTCGAATATTTTATAATGCCCTGAAGGCGTGAAATAAATATCCAGATTGGAATCGAGGGGGCCGTTCGATTTGGAAGCCACCTTTTTTTGATGCAACAAATGAAAATTGTGATCCACGATGCTCACCGCTTCCACGCTGCGGCAATGGATCACACTGTGTGAGGGAAGTGCTGACGTGAAAATATCGGGAGTGAGGAGGGAAGCCAGCTTCTCCATTACCCGCACATCCGATGAAATAATATCGTTATTGATTTTATAGGATTCAACGGCACAGGCTTCTATCATAAGCCGTACCAGCGGATCGAACGCGTCCATATCCGCATCGGAATACCCCCAGAAACGTGCGGCATTCCGGAACATGCGGCTCTTAATTGCCTCCTTGCTTAAATATTCAGTTTCGAGTTCCTGCATAAAAAATCGTTTTATTCAAATGAAAGCGGACTTAAAAACATCTTCTGTACAAAGGTGAAAGGCTCGTTGGTTTCCTTCAGGTTTGCCTGTATACTGATTTTAACGGCCCGTTTCACATTTACCACATTGGCTGAAATGTTGTTTACATCTACTTCATACACATCCATATTCACTTTTACGTTCATCAGGCGCAGCTCATGCCGGCTAATGCTGTTCTCAATTGATTTTATGATGGCGCTTTTCCAGTGTGTCTGACTGCTTACGTTCACAAAGTCGAAATCCCATATTTCACAACCGTATGTTTCATCGAACCGGTTTTCACCGAATTTGCTCGTGATGATTAGGTACACATTGGCGGCAATGCTTTCCCCTTTGGAAGAAGGTTCAAGTTCCTTGTTCTTGGTGATGAGGGATTCGAAATTGAGGGGAAGCTTGTAATAATGTTGTTCCATGAAAATAGATTCTGCTCAAATGTATTAATTTATCATCACAACACCGCCTTTGAGCATAGCTACCGCCGAGCCTTCCAGTTCCAGCATGGCCTGGGCCTTTACCGATAGTTTGGCTGCCGACAGGTCCATCATGCCGGTTGACTTCACCTCCACCTTTGCCGATGACTCAATGGTAACGCCTGCATTCGCCTTCATCGACATCTGGGCATTCGCTTCCAGTTTCATATCTGTGGTGGCTTTCAGGTCAAGGGTTGTTTGCGACTCAATGGAAACCGACTGTCCTTTCATCTTCAGGGACTGCACTGCTTCCACCATAATATCGTTGGCTTTAATTGTGAGTTTTCCCTGCGATACTGTAATTTTCATTTCATCGGCCGTGGTGATCTCAATATCATTTTTGGTGATAAGTGTGGCATGCCCCTTACTTCCTGCATTCGAGAGCTTAATCGATGCCGTATCCTTATCCTTCACCAGCCATTCGGCGCTCATATCGTCACTTGAACTGTCTCCATCAATAAACGTAAAGAGGGAATGCCTTGTAGCTATGGTTTTTTCCAGATTTTTACTGGTGTGTTTTTTATCACGGACCATCTCTTTATAACCGAAACTTCCCGATACGAACGGGCGGTTGGGATCCCCGTTCTCATAACTTACAATCACCTCATCGTTCACCTCCGGTGTGAATATAAATCCCTGGTTCACCGAGTTGTTTTTGCCATTGCCGGCTGCCGGATAATTCACAGGAATAAATAACGACTCACTATCTTTACTCCAGGGGAATTTCACTTTTACACGTCCCCGGTTCTCCGGGTCATTATTGTTGGTGACTATGGCAAATTCATTATAGGCATAGGGTTTTTCATCGTACGGGTTCGGCAGTACTTTGATGGCAGAGGGTATTCCCACAAAGTAATTACGGTAATTTACCGATGTGTCGCCTTTATGTATGATGGATGTAATGAATACTTTCCCAAATGAAGAATCGGTTAGTTTAATATCGGCATACATGCCAATATGCAGGTCAGGATTGTCGCTGCAGCCTTGCACCGTTACCATTTCACTACCCTTGCGCCCTATGCGTGCCTCTACGTATTTTACAAACTGACCTTTAT
>JBGAVF010000168.1:0-7063 GCA_044228315.1 Bacteroidia bacterium
GACATATGTTTTATGATTTTCTACCACATGTCGTCCCTCCGGGACTGGATACTCAACATCAGGTTTAATAAAATCATTCGTGAATTCGTGGCGACATTTGGTATGAAGGTTAGCCACGAATGCACGAATGGAATCCTGAAAGCTACTAACGTTTTGTAATGAATTCTAAGAATCAGCAGGCCACGCTTTCCGCCTGAGGCGGACTCAGCGTGACATATCAATTGGTGTGACATATCGATGTGTTGTGACATGCCGTTTTACAATTTAACATTTCGTAGATACCCTTCATAGGCGGGCATCCGCTTTCCTGTATTTACCATTTACCTCCCTTTACGCTTTACGCTTCACTTTTTACTCTTTACCATCTACACCCCGATAGCTGCGGGGTACCTACTACCATTTTTATCTTGCATTTGTCGAAAATTTTTACAACTTTGTGATGCTTAATTTACGGTACCCGCAAGGCAACCATGTTACTATCTACCCGAAGAGGTATTCTATCGATTGTATGGTTATGCATAGCCAGCATCCCGGCACTTGCCCAGGGAAATAAAATTTCCATTACCGCCGGTCTGCCGGCCTCTCTCACCGTTTGCGGCAGTGCCGACACATTCAGTGTGAACCTGCTCAACATCACCGCCGGCGGAATCAACAATATTACATTTACTGCACAGTTACCCGGGGGCATCAACTATGTGCCTTCATCGGTGACCGGCAGCGGAGTGGCCGAGTCGAACATATCGAACCTCAATGCCCCGGTGTTCTCGGTGCCGAATATGGTGGTGGGTTCATCCTATAGTTTTAAATTCAGGGCCAATGCCCTCTGCGGTGTCATCACCTATCTGAACGGAGGCGGAGCCATCACCAATACCTACACGGCCAACTACACCGGCAACTTCGACCGGCTGGTCACCAACCCATACACCATTAAAATTCCAAATTTGGTGATCACCTCGGTCACCAATCAAACCTATAACGGGAACCTCAACGATGTGTTCGTGCGTACGTTCACCATCACCAACACCGGACAAGGTTCCGTTTCCGGATTCACCTTCCGGCAGATCAACAAGAACGGGTTGCAACTGTTGTACTATAACGGGGGAACTACTGCGGCCAGCGGCGACACCATTACCCATACTTTCGGGGCAGCCCAGTTTGCCGGCATTGGCAACTTCAACGGTTTGTTCGATTATCAGGAAAGCATCACCTTCCGCGATACTATAAAAGTGATCGCCTGTACCAATATTAACTCCACCTTTTCTGTATGGTGGGGATGCAACGGCAGCATCTGTCAGCAAAATTCGAGTGCCGGTAATGTGATCCTGAATCAGCAATTGCCGAATGTGCTCATCACCAGCCAGCCTTCTCTCAACACCTGTTACGGAGCCAACAACATCAGCACCCAGCAACTCACCCTGCGCAACAGTGGTAACGGTCCGGCCAAAAATTTTATTCTGAATGTGTTTCAGCCCGGCAACTATTATTCACGCATCGACACCTCTTCGATACAGGTCAAAACCGGTGTGAACGGCACCTTCGTGCGGTTATATCCCACCTCGGTGACGAACACCTCCAGTGCCGGAACCCTCAGTTGCCTGGGCACCAATCCGATTGGTGCCTTTGTGGCCACCTTTGCAAATATCCCGGCCGGCGATACCCTGTTTCTGAAATGGAACGCCTACACCTGCTGCCCTCAGGTATGCAACGGATATCCTGCTACCATGGGCTGGCAGTATAATGCTACGTATAAAGATCAGTGCCTGACCAACAATTATTCTATCGTCACCAACTGGGGAAGGGTGTATGATCAGTCGGGCATGTCGCTACTGCCGGCCACGCCTTCCGATATCATCACCGGGCAAACCAAGGCTTTCAAATACCTCATCACCAATTATTCATTGTTTTCAATGAATGCTGCCAACACCGATTTTGAACTCAACGTGGTGTTGCCGCCCGGCATCAAATGGATCTCGGGAAACATTTCCAACACCAACGGTACCGCATTCTGGAATCCGAGCAGCAGCTCGTATGCCGGCAATATCTACAAAGCCTTCTTCACCGGCCCTCTTCCTTTTAACCTGCTTCAGGGAGAATTCAATTTTAACCTGCAGGGCGATTGCAGCATGACCGGAGCGAGCACCGGCAACAAAACCATCAGTATTACATTCAACCACCGGCCCAACCGTTCATGCACCGATTCGTGCAGCATACCGATATTGTGTGTAAGTACCAATGTATATCTGCATTGCGGTTCCAGTTGTCCGGGCGGGGGTATGATCTTTCAGAACTATACCATTCAGCGTTCATCATTCGGCCGTCCCGACAATAACGACGATGGCCTGCCCGACACGTCGGGTGTGCTGAATATGGCCAAGGTACGCGCCGAACGTGCCATGGTAGGCGATACCATCACTGCCGTGTTTACCGGTGTGGTGAAAACCGGCGGACCCAATCCGAATTTTCAGTACGGTTATGCCCATTCCGCCATTGTGAACGGCAGCTACCTCACCGATGCGGGAGCTACCGTACGAATAAAACGCGGAGCCAACGGTGCCATTTACAATTGCAATAATGTTTCGGTAAGCAGTAGCACGGTAGGAACCACCCGCACCTTTGCCTACGACTTCAGCATTCCTACGGTGGGTTCCTTTGGCGGTTGCATCTCTCCTTCGTACCGCTACAGCAGCAACGACACCATTACGCTTACGGTAAAATACAAAGTAGGTGCATTACCCGGCGGAGCCGTGCTGAGTTCCACCGTTTCCAACGATTATTATTTATGCAATGTTCCGAATCCTACGCTGGCCGGCAACATCTTTGAATGCGACACCTTCTCGGGTAACTTCACACTGATCGGCTATTACTTTACCAACTACGGGAAGACTATTTTTCACACAACTCATGTTCCAACATATCCGTATCGCAAAGTTATTACCTCAGTATCGGCAATTGTTGCAGCAACTATGGAGGAGGTAATCTGTTTCCTTACGAATACCGCAGCTGGGCGCATCTCAACAAAGCTACATTTATAAAACCGGCCGGATACACTTTTGTGTCGGCAGCATTCAACCAGGTACGAACGGCAGGAACACTGCTCACCGCTACACAATCGGTGGCCTCCCTCACACCGGTGAACCCGGCCTCGGATACGCTGGAGTTTAACACCAGAGATTGTACAAAGGCTATGGAGGCAGCATCGACAGCAGCGACGACGGATTTCATGGCACCCTTACCGTAACCCTCGCACCTACCTGTGCAGTGGTGCAGAATGTAGCACAGCAGTTCCCTACCATCTTTGTATTCAAAGAACATGCTTCCCTAAGCAACGGACTGATCAACTTCCCGCCGGGCGGTGAAACCGATGAAGGCACGTATGTGGGGCCCAACATCACCATAGCCGCCGCACTCGATACGGTGAAAGGACTTGGCGATACAGCCTATTGGGATATCACGGTATTCAATACATCGGGTGCCTCATCGGCCAGCAATGTATGGCTCGCATTTCAAACCACACCCACCACCACCGTTACCGGTGTAACCGACAATACCGGGGCTGCGGTAGCTTCGGTGAACGGCATTTACAAGCTCGGCACCATGAATGCCTCTTCCCAGAAAACATACCGGGTAAAGGCAACGTATCGGAGTTGTTTTAAAGACAGTATTCAGATCTTTACCGGTGCGAATTGTCCGGCTTACCCGGCAAGCCTTTCAGCATATAATTGCAACAAAGCCAGCCGCACCTTGTATGTGACCCCTCAGATGCCGGGCTTTCAGGCCAGCATCACCGACAGCATCAGCACGCTGAACCTGTGTACCGTATCACCTTATACCATGGTGATCAATAATATTCAGGAAGCCACGGCTTACAATGTGCGCGTGCAGATCACGCTGCCTATGGGGCTTACCATTTTCCCGGGCAGTACCCGATTGTATTATCCGTTCAGTTCAGCGGCCCGCAGCATCAGCGACCCGGTATTGATTTCAGGAACGACGTATGAATGGAACCTGAGTACGCTCGACACTACCATCAGCAAATACGGCATCAAAGGCGTGGTGGATACTTCGAGAAGCTCGGTGAAAATAAAGTTCTATGTAAAAACCGACTGCAATTATTCATCGGGAGGAATATTGCGCATCAAAATTCTGAGCACCTCGGCCTGCGGGGCCACGGCACCGCAGTTGCAGGCAGTGAGCAATCAGTTAAAGATCATTGGTGTTACTACTCCGTATTTTACGCTGGTTCAAATGAACAGCGATACCATAAACCCATGTGGTTCGAACAGTACCCTGCTCAAAGTGCATATCTTCAACATCGGTAACGACAGTACCCGTTTTGCCGATTATTACCAGGTAACATTGCCGGCAGGCATGCAGTATGTTGCCGGAAGTTTTGTGCCGGTGCACAATGCCCCTGCGGTTTCTGTTCCTACAATCTCGGTGATCAACGGACAGCAGCTGCTGGAATGGCAGATACCGCCTCTCATTCCGCGCATCGACTCGGTTGACTTCACCTTTAAAATAACCGTTACCGATCACAGGCCATTGCTGTGCGGACGCAACGAGATTTATTCCCAGGCGGTGGTGAAACAATCGGTACTGTGTGTGGCCACCAATACCAACTGCCTCATCAACAGTATCACCGGCTATTGCCTTACACCGATGATCATTCAGAAAGGGTCGCTCACCTTCACCGCCTTCAATGGTTCGGCACAGGCACAACCACCTGCGAATGAGATCCTGAATATCAGTTACACATTGCAGAACTCCGGTGCCCGTATCGATTCCCTCAGCACCCTTTATGTGAAATTTTATTTTGATGCCGATTCCAACGGGGTGTATAGCAGCGGTGATTACCTGCTGGCGGTTGATACCGTGAATAAAACCCAGCTTACCGGAACGTCCTTCACCCGAGGAAAAACCATCACAGCACCTGCGGGTAAAACCTGCACCCTTATTGCTGTAGCCGATACCGGCAGTTGCCTGTGTGCCACCTCACAGCGTCTGCTCCTCAATCCGCCATTGCCATGTGCCGGACCCGACAAGGTGTTGTGTTCGGCCTTCAGCGATACGCTGGGCATCGACTCGCTTTCAGGATACATCTATTCATGGCTTCCGCTTTCCGGCTTAAGCAACCCCAACGTGGCCCGCCCGCTGGTTTCCATTATCAACACCAACACTGCAATTCAGAACTTCCGTTATTTTGTTACCGCCAAACGGGGCAGCTGCAGTTATACCGACACGGTGAATGTGCAGGTATATCCGGCCATCAATGCCAACGCCGGTCCCGATAAAACAATTTGCCCCGGCGACAGTACCAACATCGGAAGCGTGGCTACGGGAGGTACACCGCCGTTCCGGTACAAGTGGCTGGTGACCACAGGCATGAATACCGACACCCTGGCAAGTACCTGGATAAAACCAACCGTCAACACCCGATACATTGTAAAAGTAACCGATGCATTACAATGCGTGAATTACGATACCGTGGATGTGTTCATCAGTCCATGGCCAACGGCACGTTTCAGCGTAAGCAACTCCTGTGTTTCCGACAGCGTGCAGTTCACCGACTCATCAACGGTAAGTGCCGGTGTGGTGAGTGCCTGGTTCTGGGATTTTGGTGACGGGGGGACATCGTTTCTGCAACATCCAAAACATAAGTACAACGCAGCCGGTGTGTACATGGTAAAACTGCGTATGCAAAGCAATTACGGTTGTAAAGACAGTACCACCCTTCCGGTTACTGTATATCCGTTGCCCAAGGCCGGGTTCAAGGCAACCGCCGAATGCCGGGGCGACAGCACCCGTTTTACCGACACCTCATCCGTGAGCAGCGGCATCATTGCACAATGGAACTGGGACTTCGGTGACGGGGATACATCAACACTGCAACATCCGGTGCATCTGTACACCGATACAGGCAACTATACAGTATTGCTCACCATTTTTACAGCACAGGGTTGCATGGATACGGTAAGCCGTGTTTTACGCATCGACCCCAAACCGGTAGCCGGATTCCGTACAATAGCTGGCTGCCTTTACGACAGTGTTGCATTCACTGATACTTCCTCTATTGTACAAGGATCCATTGTGCAATGGCTCTGGGATTTCGGCGACAGTACTACTTCCACACTTCAAAATCCACGGCACCGGTATGTGTATGCCGGCACACGCAATGTAACTCTTTGGGTTACCTCTTCGGGTGGCTGCACCGACAGCATTACGCATGGGATCACTGTGAATCCGGTACCAACAGCTAACTTCATCACGGCAGATGCCTGCCATAAAGATTCGGTGTATTTCAACAACACGTCGACCGGAGGCGGCAGCTATCTTTGGTATTTTGGCGATGGACAAACCTCCACCAACACATCGCCTTCGCATTATTATGCATTGCCGGGAACATATACTGTAAAACTGGTCACCACCAATGCCTTTGGTTGTGTTGATTCCATTTCCCGTCCGGTTGGCGTGCACCCGAAACCGGTGGCCTCCTTTTTTAGTGCTGCGGTTTGCGAATACGACAGTGCCGTTTTCAATAACAGTTCCACCATCAGCGGTGGCAGCATCAATTCGTATCTGTGGTACTTCGGTGACGGACAAACATCGACCCTGAAAAATCCAAAACATTTGTATGCCGGCGGAGGCACCTATACTGTGAGTCTGAAAGTGAGGAGTGATAAATTCTGTACCGACAGTACCTCCGCATCGCTCACCATTTATTCCAAACCAGGGGCTGCGTTCTCAGCTTCGGTGGCCTGCCATAACGACACCACCTTTTTTACCGACAACAGCGTTCCCAACAGCGGTGTTATTATACAGCACTTCTGGGATTTTGGCGATGGCAACACGTCAACCGTCACGAATCCGATACACAAATACACCGACACCGGCTATTTCACCGTGAAGCTTAGGGTCGTTTCCAGCACCAATTGTACCGACAGTACGCAATCCACTATTTATGTGAACCCGGTACCGGTGGTTGATTTTATTTCAGCGGATGCCTGTGAAGATATGGCCCGTGCCTTCTTCGACAACTCAGTGATTACACGGGGGAAAAACATAC
>JBGAVF010000169.1:0-6754 GCA_044228315.1 Bacteroidia bacterium
CCTTCACCCGTGCCGGTAGGAGCATAGCTTTCAATATCGGGAAGTGTCACAGGCAATTCACTTTCCGGTAACGGGAAGGCGGTATTATTTTTATATACAATAGGGAAGGGTTCTCCCCAGTAACGCTGACGGCTTAACCCGGCATCACGCATCTTGTAGTTTATTTTGCGGGTTCCGATGCCTTTTTTTACCAGCCGGTCGATACACAGGTTGATGGCATGGTTCGCATCCAACCCGTTCAGAAAGTCACTGTTGGTGAGTTTTACATTTTTATCGGTCCAGGCTTGTAATGAAATGTCAACGCCGTCAAAAATGTTCTCAATGGGCAGGTTGAAGTATCTGGCAAAGGCATAGTCCCTATCGTCGCCTGAAGGCACCGCCATGATGGCTCCGGTTCCGTAACCGGCCAGCACATATTCCGATATCCATACCGGGATCTGTTCTTTGGTGAACGGATGAACCGCATAGGCACCGGTGAAGGTTCCGCTGATCTTTTTTACCTCGGTCATTCTCTCCCGGTCGCTGCGGCTTTGCACATATACGAGGTACTCATCTACTGCTTTTTGCTGTTCGGGTGTGGTAATTTCCTTCACCAGATCCAGTTCAGGCGCCAGTACCATAAAGGAAACACCAAAGATAGTATCCGGACGTGTGGTGAATACCTTTATGTGTTTGCCTTCATGTCCATGCAGTGCAAAGTTTACCTCGGCCCCTACACTTTTCCCGATCCAGTTGCGCTGCATCTCTTTGAGGGATTCGCTGAAATCCACCGTATCCAGCCCTTCCAGCAGGCGTTCTGCATATTCACTGATACGCAGAAACCATTGCCGCATCTGTTTTTTCACCACAGGATGTCCGCCCCGCTCGCTGCGTCCGTTGATCACTTCGTCATTGGCCAGCACGGTGCCGAGGGCCTCACACCAGTTCACAGTAGATACCGCACTGAAAGCCAGACGGTAGTCCATCAGAATTTGCTGTTGTGTATCCACATCGAACGCATTCCATTCGGCTGCTGTAAACTTCCGGCCATGTTCTTCAGGGCATTCAATGGTATAGTTTCCGGTTTCGCTGAAGTCTTCTATGAGGCGTTCGATCGGTTTTGCTTTCTTCTCAATACGGTCGAAATAGGAGTTGTATAACTGAAGAAAGATCCACTGGGTCCACTTGTAAAATTTCGGATCTGCTGTGCTTACCTGCCGGTCCCAGTCATAGCTAAAGCCAATATTTTTCAGCTGGCTGATGTACCGTTCAATGTTTTTTTTCGTTGACAGGGCCGGGTGTGTTCCGGTTTCGATGGCATATTGTTCAGCCGGCAGACCGAACGCATCGAAACCCATAGGGTGTAAAACGTTGTATCCTTTATGGCGCTTATACCGGGCCATAATATCACTGGCAATATATCCGAGCGGATGCCCCACATGCAATCCCGATCCGCTGGGATAAGGGAACATATCCAGCACATAATACTTAGGTTTCTCGGTGGAATCAGAGGTTTTAAACGATTTATGAGCCTCCCAATGAGCCTGCCACTTTTTATCAATACTGTTAAAATCGAATTCTTTCATGGATGGAATGCAAAATATAAAAAAAGATGCCGCATCAACCCTTGCTGATGCGGCATATATTTAAGTTGTGGGTACGGGTCGGTTTATAGCCAGTCGAATGCAAGGGCAATAGAAGTTGCCAGCGGTGGCAACGGCAGCCAGAATGCTTCCGGACGGTAAAGGGTAATGACGGTGATAGCAACTGCACAAATGGCGGCAAATACCCAGTATTTACCTCTTGATTTTTTTTCGTTACTCATAATGGGGTTGGCAATAGATTGGGTGCAAAAGTAAAAATTTATGACAAAGATTGAAAAATTCTTTCCTGTAATTTTATTGGGGTCAGGCTTCTGGTCAATTCAGCATCTTTTGATAAAAGTCAAGCAGAATATTTTCCTCCATGTTCCAGTTGTAATTCCGGCGTACGGCCTCCGGACCATTATTCCCGAATTGCTGCAGCTGTTCCTTATTTGCGAAAAGTCCGGCAATTTTTTCCGTTGCCGTTTCAGCGTCATCGTAAGGTACCGTAATGCCGCATTCCCTGCGCTCAATCACTGCTTTATATAAAGGGATGTTTGAAGCCACCACAGGCAATCCACAGGCCATGTACTCAAATAATTTTGTCGGATAGCTTTCCATGTGATTGGGCACATAATCGAGCAGGCACAAACCGGCAAAAGCCTCCCGGGTAATTGTATAACTTTCTTCCAGTGAAAGGCGTCCGTGCCACACTACCGAGTTCTTTATTTCCGGGTAATAGGGAAGTTTTTCAATTTTCCGCAGTAACTCCGGTTCGGTAATGTTACCGATGAGGTCGAGGGAGATGTTCAGGCCGCCTTTCTGCAACCGGTACAGAATCTCAAGCATATACTGTGCTCCCCGGTGTGAATGTATGGTTCCGATATACACCAGCCGGTTGCATGTGCTGCGGTCGGGACGAATGAAACCGGTGAAATCCTGGGGTTTACAGAAGTTTTCTACTACACAGTAGTTGCGTGCCAAACCCTGATAACGGCTTATATAGCTGCTTTCGGCTAAAATAACCCCACACGATTTTGCCACCTGCCGGTTGAAAAACCTGAAGATTCTCTGCAAAGCAGGACTGTAACCATGTTCTTGCAGGGTTGCCGCATAGTCTTCATGCACGTCGAAGATAACCTTATTGCCTGTGCGTTTTAACAGCAATGCCAGGGGCAGCAGTTCGGGATCATGTAGGTGATACAGGTCCGCCTTCTGCTTTCTGGCCAGGGTAAAGAGGTATTGCAGAGAGTACCGCATTCGGGCGATCCATCCATCGGGCAGCGGTTTTAAGGCGTTGATCGTAATACCTTCGGCGGTGCTGTTGTGCATTGCCGGAGCCAAAAGGGTCACCGTATAATACCGTGACAATGACTTGCATTCCTTATGAAAGATTCGGGTATCGTAAGGTGTGTGTTTAACGGTGATGTGGCAAATGGTTTTCATAAGGGGGGAGTGCAATAATAGTGGATTGAAGGTTTTTCCACAATCAAATTCGGTATTTGTGAATTTTTTACAAGGGTTGAACCGGGAAATTGAGATAGATTTGCGAACGGTTTTAATACCATAAATTCCCACTTAATTATTATGTCACGCTCATCCATTATCGCTACCATTGAAGGCAGGGAGCACGTTGCTGTTACAGCGCCGTTGCAACACGTTTCTGCCTATTATTCCTCGAATGTGTTTAACGATGATGCGATGCAGCAGCATTGCAGCACGGAAGCCTACAAAGCCATTAAAGATGCAGTGAATGCAGGAACACCCATCGACCGCAACCTGGCCGACGCAGTGGCTGAAGGAATGAAACACTGGGCCCTGTCGAAAGGAGTTACACACTACACGCACTGGTTTCAGCCATTAACGGGTGCCACAGCCGAAAAACACGATGCTTTTTTTGAGCCCGATGAAAACGGAAAGGCAGTTGAAAAGTTCAACGGAAAAGCACTGGTCCAGCAGGAACCGGATGCCTCATCGTTCCCTAGCGGGGGGATACGCAATACTTTTGAAGCGCGGGGGTATACTGCCTGGGATCCTTCTTCACCGGCCTTCATCATGGAATATGAAAGCGGAAAAACCTTGTGTATTCCTACCGTCTTTGTTTCCTATACCGGTGAAGCCCTTGATTACAAAACCCCTTTGCTGAAAGCATTGCACGCGGTGGATAAGGCCGCAGTGGCCGTTTGCCAGCTCTTCGATAAAAAGATCACCAAAACCTGGAGTTCCCTGGGTATTGAGCAGGAATATTTCCTCATTGATGAAGCTTTTTTCAATGCCCGTCCCGACCTGATGCTGAGCGGCCGTACCTTGTTTGGCGCCGCTCCGGCCAAAGGACAGCAGCTGGAAGATCATTATTTTGGTTCGATACCAGAGCGGGTTCACAGCTTCATGGTGGATCTTGAATTTGAAGCCCTGAAACTGGGTATTCCATTAAAGACCCGTCATAATGAAGTGGCTCCGATGCAGTTTGAATGTGCCCCGATGTTTGAAGAGATCAACCTGGCGGTGGATCACAACCAGCTACTCATGGACCTGATGGAGAAAGTGAGCCGCAAGCATAAACTGAAAGTGCTGCTTCATGAGAAACCGTTTGCCGGCATTAACGGAAGCGGAAAACACAACAACTGGAGTTTGATCACCAATACCGGTGTTAACCTGCTTTCTCCGGGTGCCACGCCGCAGAGCAACCTGTTGTTCCTTACTTTTTTTGTGAATGTGATAAAGGCAGTGTATGAACATGCCGATGTGTTGCGTGCCTCTATTGCCAGTGCCGCCAACGACTTCCGTCTGGGAGCCAATGAAGCTCCGCCGGCCATCATGAGTGTGTTTGTGGGAAGCCAGCTTTTCAATGTGCTTACCGAGGTGGAAAAGAACAAACAAAACACAGATGCCCGCAGTGTCGGCAGTATAAAGATCAACAAGATACCGGAAATTTTACTCGACAATACCGATCGGAACCGCACCTCTCCGTTTGCATTTACCGGTAACAAGTTTGAGTTCCGTGCCGTGGGTTCCAGTGCCAACAGTGCCAATGCGATGACGGTACTGAATACCATTGTTGCCGAAACACTGCACGAATTCATTAAAGATGTAAATGCACTCACTTCGAAAAGCAAATCGAAAGAGGAAGCTGTTCTGGAAACCCTCCGCAATTATATCAAGAAGTCGAAGAATATTATTTTTGAAGGAAACGGATACAGCGATGAATGGGTGAAAGAAGCTACCCGTCGCGGGTTGAAGAATATTAAAACCACACCGCGCGCCCTGGATGCCTATGTGTCGGTTCGTTCTGAAAAGATGTTTATGGAGCTGGATGTGTTTACCAAACGGGAGCTCCATGCCCGCCACGATATCATGCTCGAAACCTACATCAAAAAAGTGCAGATCGAATCGCGTGTGATGGGAGAGATGGTGAACAGCAGTATCATTCCGGCCGCCATCAAATACCAGAAAGAACTTACCGACAGCCTGAACGGTATGCGTGCCCTGGGTATTTCGAAAACCAAATTGCAGGCCCAGTTGGGTATTGTGAACGAGATCAACGATTATGTTACGGCCTTGAAGGTGAATGTAGATAAGATGATCGCCGAACGTATCAAAGCCAATAAGCTGGAAGACACGCATAAGAAGGCCATTGCCTATTGCGACAAGGTGAAGCCATACTTCGACACCATTCGTGATTATGCCGATAAGCTGGAGTTCATTGTAGCCGATCAGTACTGGCCATTGCCAAAATACCGTGAGATGCTCTTTATCCGCTAGTAGCCGGAGATAGCTAACCAAAAGCCTGTTATGTGAAATTCATAGCAGGCTTTTTTTATTGATACAAACTGGGAATGGAAAAAAAAAGCCCCGGAAGAACCGGGGCTTGATATAGTACTTGAATTATTGCTTCTTAAGATTCCTTTTCCACCTGCATGAAACCGAGTTCGATTGGGGTTGGGCGTCCGAAGATCTTCACCATCACGTTCAGTTTCTTTTTATCTTCATGCACTTCCTTGATCTCACCGGTAAAGCCATTGAAAGGCCCGTCGATCACTTTTACATTTTCACCTACCAGGAATGGTTCGGCCATTTGTTCGCCCATTTCGGCAGCCAGGTCGGCAATACCGAGAAGACGATTGATCTCATTGATACGCATCGGAATAGGTCCCTTTGCGTCTTTCAGAAAATCAACCACGCCGTTCACGGACTTGATGGTGGGTAACACTTCCCCGCGCAGGTCGGCTTCAATAAGAATGTAGCCCGGATACAGGTTCTTTTCTTTGGAAGATTTCTTTCCGTTGCGGATCTGAAATACCTTTTCGGTAGGTATCAGTATTTTTGGTACGTAGCTGCTGAGATTGTTTTTTGCCAGTTCCGCTTCAATACGGGCCTGTACTTTTTTCTCCTGACCGCTGATGGCCCTTACCACATACCATTTTAAAAGAGATTGATCGTTGCTCATGGTTCGAAGAAGTAAATTGCTGTTATGCCGTGATTATTTCGACATATTGTAAATAAAACCCAAGCCGCCTCCGGTAAAGAAATCAATGACTCCGATACAGATGGCAAGAATGATGGCTGCAACCAGCACAATAACAGTGCTTTCCTGCAGCTCTTCGGCTGTTGGCCATGACACTTTGTTCATCATTTCATCATACACTTCAGCCAGCCAGTTTCTGATACTATTCATTGGATACGTGGTTTAAAAAATTTGCAGGAGTGCCTGGATTCGAACCAAGGTCAACGGTTTTGGAGACCGCTATTCTACCTCTGAACTACACTCCTTTAGTAAAGTAACATCAATACAATGTTACCCCTTGTATTGGTTAAAGGTGCGCAAAAGTATGTTTTTATCATGAAAACTGCAAATCCACTTCCTGAGATTTCTGAAGATAGTGATGTTCAAGGGTTAAATCACCACCAGAATCGATTTGCAACAGCACACGGAGTGTTTTTTTTATTTTAATATCAGATGGAATAATAAATCAAAATTATAATGAAAATTACCATTTTGAGCATTCGCCATAGAATATTGAATAATCACCATTTTGTTTTTTAATTCATTTGAATACTATGGTCTGTGGTATTATAGTATTCATATTGGTAGGTTTGTACGGTGGAAAAAATTGACCAAGCAATTGCCAATGTGTTAAGAGAACTTCGAGAGGAGAAAGGGTTGTCGCAGGAGCAATTATCTTTTGATTCAG
>JBGAVF010000170.1:0-7062 GCA_044228315.1 Bacteroidia bacterium
ACCCTGTTTGTGTTGACCAGCCTCGCACCGTTCCTTAAAAAGGGAGATGTTATTATGTTCGATGAATTCAATGTGCCCAATCATGAGTTCTTTGCTTTCGATATGTTCATCAAATCCTATTATCTCAACTATGAGGTAATCGGTGGTGTGAACAATTACTATCAGATGGCCTTAAAGATCGTGTAACCGAAATCCTGCCTTCATGAAAAAAAATATTGCTCTCTTCCTTTCTCTTCTGTTCTCGCTAACGGCTTACACGCAAGCTGTAAAATATGTTGACCCCATGATCGGCACCGGCGGACACGGGCATACGTTTCCCGGCGCCACCACTCCCTTCGGCATGATACAGCTCAGCCCCGACACCCGCATTGACGGGAGCTGGGACGGATGCAGCGGATATCACAGCAGCGATTCCATCATCTACGGTTTCTCCCACACCCACCTCAGCGGCACCGGATGCAGTGATTATGGCGATATCGCCTTCATGCCATCCTTCTCAAAAAAGAAAGAGTCGAAAAAGATGATGATGGAAAAACGGAAGGCGGTATTCCATCATGAAAACGAAAAAGCGGAAGCCGGATATTACAGTGTGCTGATCCCTCATATTCAGGTTGAACTCACCTCCACTGTGAGGGCCGGCATGCAGCGTTATACGTATGATGAGGACGGGATAGCGGCCATTACCCTCGACCTCACTCACCGCGATGAATTACTGAACGGAAGCATTGTGGCCGTGAACAAAACAACCTATAACGGATACCGACGATCCAGGGCCTGGGCCAAGGACCAGCTTGTATATTACGCGTTCGAAGTGTCGCAGGAGCCAAGCAAGGTGCAAATGCTTCCCGGCGGGAGAAAGGAGCAGGGCATGGTACGGATGGTGTTGTATTTCAATGTGAAGAAAGGGCAACAACTCCTGATAAAGACCGGACTTTCAACCGTGGATGAAGAAGGCGCATCGCGAAACCTGAATACGGAAATGCCGGGATGGGATTTTGAAGGCATACGCAGCGCAGCTGTTAAAAGCTGGAATTCGGAACTGGGAAAAATTGAAGTGACCGATGCCGATGAAAGCCGCAAGAAAATATTTTATACCGCGCTTTATCACTGCATGATCCACCCCAACGTGCTCAACGATGTGGACGGGCGTTACCGGGGCCGCGACCGGAAGATACATAAAGCCGAAGGGTTTAATTATTATACCGTATTCTCATTGTGGGATACGCACCGGGCCCTTCATCCCCTGCTGAATATCATTGACCCGAAGCGCAGCCACGATTTTGTGCGCACCTTTCTGGAACAATACAAAGAAAGCGGACGGCTGCCCATGTGGGAGCTTTGGGGTAACGAAACCAACTGCATGATCGGGTTTCATTCGGTAAGTGTGATCCTGGATGCTTATAAAAAAGAGGTGATCGAAAAATCGTTGCTTGAAGAAATTTATACCGCTGTAAAAGCCGAAGCTATGAGCGATCGGTTCGGGTTGCCTAAATTCCGTGAGAAAGGTTATCTGGAGATCGAAGATGAAAGTGAAAGTGTGAGCAAAACACTGGAATATAGTTATGATATGTGGTGTGTAGCGGAGATCGCAGGCATCTTACAGAAAACAGACGATGAAAAATATTTCCGCCGGTTGAGTTACGGATGGCAAAATGTGTACGACACGAACAAAGGCTTTATGCGCCCGCGTAAAAACGGCGGCTGGCTCTCACCTTTCGACCCGTATGAGGTGAACAACAACTACACCGAAGCCAATGCCTGGCAATACAGTTTTTTTGTCCCCCCGTACAGCGAACACCTGCCCAATGTAAGCCGTCTTTTTACCGCTAAAACAAAAACCACTGGGCGGGAGCAATCCGATATTTCGGGGCTCATAGGGCAGTACGCACATGGTAATGAACCCAGCCACAACTTTGCGTACCTGCTTACCAATGCTGAAACCCAGAAATATGTAAAACAAATTCTCACCACCCTGTACGGAGCCGGTACCGACGGGCTTTGCGGTAATGAAGACTGCGGACAAATGAGCGCCTGGTATGTGCTGAGCGCTATGGGTTTTTATCCGGTTTGTCCGGGCAATAACGAATACGCTTTAGGGTATCCGCTTTTTACTGAAGTGAAAATTCATACCGGAAACAATACGGTTTTTACTATTAGGAACGACCATTCTTCGGAGTACTATTCATCGGCTGTGCTGTCGAATACCAGCGGCACATTTGGAATCACCCGCCTTCATTTTGAAGACCTGCAGCTGAACGGAACACTTACCTTTGGCAACACAAAAACAGCTGTAACACGTCCGGAAGCGGCTCCCCTTCCGCTCGATGAAAGTTATTTGCCTGCACCCATTATCAACGCCGAAAAGCAGGTTTTTAAAGGCAGCAACAAAATCACATTTGAGTATCCGTTCTTGCTTAGGGGAGGATCCACCATTTATTATTCCACGCATTACTCCAATCCGGATGACCATGCCACTCCGTATACAGCACCTATCGACATCAATGCCTCAACGAACTTTTTTGCGGTATTGTATCAGAACGGGCACCATTCGGCCACTACGCATGCCTGGTTTAAAATGCTGCCTACCCATTGGGAAGTAACGCTGCACAGCCAGTACAACAAGCAGTATACTGCCGAAGGTCCCGAAGGCCTCATTGACGGATTGCGCGGTGAAACCGACTGGCGCAAAGGCCGCTGGCAGGGGTACCAGGCTCAGGATTTTGAAGCGGTGATCGACATGAAAACGGATACGCTTTTGCATCAAATGGGGGCCGGATTTTTACAGGACACCCGCTCCTGGATCCTCATGCCATTGCATGTCGATTTCTTCACCTCTGCCGATGGGGTGAAGTGGACCCCGTACGCCACAGTGAAGAACACCGTGCATGATACCGATATGACGGTGCAGCTGAGAGAGTTCATTACCAATGAGAAACCTGTAACCTGCCGGTATATAAAAGTATCGGCAAAGAATTACGGCAAACTCCCATCCTGGCATCCCGGTGCCGGTGGCGATGCCTTCATTTTTACCGATGAGATCTGGGTTAAATAATGCATATCTGGTAAAGAGTAACTACCTCCTTCCATTTCATCTTTCTCTTCCTTTCAATAACTTCTGCGTACACCTGTAATGCATGAGTGTCGTTCATTCTTGTTGCTGCTTACCCTGCCTCTCTTCTCCCTAAAACAAGTATGCCTCGTTTCCTCCCCGGCAATTCAATGAGATAAAACCGGTACCCGAGAGGCACCGGTTTTAAAATTATTGATTGGGTTTGTTACCGTCCGCGGAAGTTGCTGGCCAGAGCGCTGAAGGCTTCCATGCGTTTCAGGATCTGATCGGCATAGTCTTTTTCTTTGTTAGCGTTCGGCAAGGCTGCGGGTTACGGCAAATGCCTGATAATCCATTTCAGCATCCTGTATCACACGTTTCAGGTCTTTTCCGGTGTATTTCGAATAGTACTCAGTTCCTGTTCGCACCGACGAGCAATTTATCGCACCAACATTTGGCTTTGTCGTTGGCTCCGGCATCGTAATAGGCTTCAATGATCTTGCAGGAAGTAATAATTCATCGGCACACTTTCGATCGGCAGTTCGGTCATGCAACGGTCGAGTACTTCTACTGCACGTTGTTTGTTGCCTTGCTGTACCCATTCGCCGGCCAGTCGGGCAAACACATTCCGGAAGTTATAGGTTTGGCGCATACTGGTCTGATCCACATATACTCCTTTATGATTCAATCCGCCGAAACGGAATTTATTCATCACGGCATCATCCAGTTTACGCACGTTGATACGTCCGGATTGCTGATCGGGATCGGTAGGTGATTTACGCACGGGTACCAGTTTATAGGTGAAGCCATCGAGCTGGAAATACTGCTGCATGCCCAGGTATGGTTCGGTACCGGTAGTGATGGCCCAGTAAATAGGGCGGCTGTTGAGGTTGTTGGCAATGATATCGAGGGTTACCAGATCGTTCTTCAACAGGTATTTCGACTTGTTTTCCGGCAAGGTCCAGGTGATGCTGTCAACCATCAGGGAATCATCTTCCGGTTCCACCACTTTGTTCTTGCGGCATTCGTCTTTATTCACCAGTACACTCAGTTTGGTTGTAGGGTAATAGCTGTATTCTTCACCGTTCTCCATGCGCACTTTGGTTTGCGGAGAGCTGTCGTCGCAGATAAATTTCATGAGTGTTGCCACATCCACATTATCGGGCAGGCGTTTGTTGGCATAATAAAATACCTGATCGCGTATACCCTGAACATACTGGGCCGGTTTCATGGTCATTTTCACCGGCTCGCTTTCATACACTTTATGCTGGAGCACGTCCACGTACCAGTCGGTATTGAGGAGGCTCAGGTTGATGATACGGATATCCGGTCGCACCCCTTCAATATTCTGGGCATACCATAACGGATAAGTATCATTATCCCCGTTGGTGAAGAGGATGGCATTTTTATCACAGCTTTCCAGGTAACATTTGGCATAGTCAGCACTGATGGTACGGTTGCTGCGGTCGTGATCGTCCCAGTTTTGAGAAACCATCAGGGCCGGTCCGGCAGCAAAGCTGATGGCGGTAATACCGGTAGCCGCCAGTGTAGCGCTCATACGGGTTCGAAGCAGGTCGTACAAATACAATACGCCGAAGCCCAGCCAAATACAGAAGGTCTGAATGGAACCTACGTAAGCATAATCCCGTTCACGGGGTTGCAGCGGCGGGAAATTCAGATATAACACAATGGCCATACCGGTGAAGAAGAACAGGGAAGCCACCACTGAGGCATCTTTCTTGTTCTTTTTAAAATGCCAGATGGCACCCAGGATTCCCAGTATGAACGGCAGTCCAAAATATACATTGCGGCCTTTGTTCGATTTGAGAGAAGCCGGTTCGCCCGGTTTCAGGCCGATACGGAAATTATCGATGGGACCGATACCGGTGATCCAGTTACCGTTCGATACTTCCCCGTTGCCCTGCTCTTCGCTTTGGCGGCCGATGAAGTTCCATGCGAAGTAGCGTCCGTACATGAATCCCAGCTGGTAGGTGATAAGGAAGTCGATATTGTCGACAAAGGATGGTTTCTTACTTCCGAGTCGTTCCCATTCCTTATAGGCCTGCACGTGGTCGGCACGGCTGCTGTGCATGCGGGGCAGTATGGTACAATCTTTCGCATCGTATTTGTATGATAGTTTCGGACCCATCTCCTTGTAATTTCCCGACTCACGGTCGATGCGGTATTGCATTTCCCCTTCGTTTTGTCCGGTAGGCTGTGCAGTATAATACGGGCCATAGAACAGTGGAATTTCGCCGTACTGATCGCGGTTGATGTATCCGAGGAAACTCCAAACATCGCTTGGAGCGTTCATATTGATGGGCGGATTCGCTTTGGCACGCACTATGGCTTGCACATATGAACCGTATCCAATGACCAGAAAAGTAAATGAAAGCAACAATGTATTCATCAGTGGGCGGTCGGCCTTATCGAGGAAATAAAAGGCAAGCCCTACGAGGGCAAATACCACTATGATCACCAGTCTCATACTACCGGAAGAGCCGGAAATGAGTCCCACGAGGGCCAGTAACCCGGCAGCACCGTAGATCCCATATTTTGAAAGGTTGGTTTTTTCGATGGAATACATGATGGAGAACACGAGCAGCGCCACGAAGGTGATGACGAAAACGATGACACCGCTTCCGAAACTCATTCCCAGAATGTTCACAAAGAACAGGTCGAACTTAGCGGCCAGCATGGGCAGCCAGGGGATAAGAATAAAATTCACAAAGCCCAGAATGGCGACCGAAGCCAGCACGGCTTTGATGAGTCCCATACGGGTTACTTCATATTTACGGAAATAATATACCAGCACCAGGGAAGGTATTACGAGCAAGTTCAGCAAATGGACCCCGATGGCCAGACCGGTAAAATAGCCGATGAGGATGAGCCAGCGGTCGGCCCGTTTTTCATCCGCAGTATTTTCCCATTTCAGAATGGCCCAGAATACGAGGAAGGTAAAGAAAGAAGAAGATGCATACACCTCCGCTTCCACAGCCGAGAACCAGAAGGTATCGCTCCAGCACATGGCCAGGGCACCAACAAGTCCGGCACCCATCATCGCGATCAGGTTTCCTGTACTGTACTCACCGTTTTCTTCGGTTTTCACCACTTTACGTGCCAGGTGTGTGATGATCCAGAACATGAACATCACGTTAAGCGCACTCATCACCCCGCTGAGGAGGTTGATGGCGGTGGCCACATTCCATACATGTTGGGATGAATCCACCACATCGGCGGCAAAGAGGGAAAAGATACGGCCCAGCAACAGGAAGAACGGAGCACCCGGCGGGTGGGCCACCTGCAGGCGGTAGGCCGATGATGCAAACTCACCACAATCCCAGAAACTACCGGATTTTTCCAGTGTCATGGCATAGGTGAAAATTCCAATGGCAAAGGTGAGCCATCCTAATACATTGTTGACTAAATTAAATCGCTTCATTATGAATTTCGGTAACGTATTTACTTTTTTAGTAAGCGTGCAAACCTACATTATTTATCCTAAAAAATGAAACGCAGCTTTCGCGGCAATTTCAGCATGGATCTGCTGAACGAAAAAGCCCTGAGAATATTATCAGGCCTGCGTTATAGGGAACGAAACCGGAAGCAATGTAAAACAAATGACACAAAGATTAAAACAGCCTTATAAAAACCAGACACCCATTGCGGCCAAGAGTGCAGCGCCGGGTGCCGGTTGCTTTTTTACCCGGACACTTACATGCCCGTTTTCACGATACGGTATGCAGTGGCCCCTGCTGGTTCGTATACCGTGAGTATATAAATGCCCGGCTTATACTGTCGGGTATCAACGGGCATGGTGAGGCTGCCCTTTTTTTCTATTGTATGAATGAACAAACAATGACCGGCAGCATCCGTTATCCTTAGCTGATCACCCGTTGAGAATTCACCCCGGAGCAAAATACTTTCGGAGAAGATCGTGGGCGATATCGCTATTCCAGGCAAACGGATCTGAATACAACGGATATCAGAGAGCATTTCTTTTCCGTCGTGGT
>JBGAVF010000171.1:0-6620 GCA_044228315.1 Bacteroidia bacterium
ATACTGGTGGTGAACTCATCCGTATCCTGCTGAATCATCCGCAGGTTACCATTTCCTTCATTCACAGCAAGAGCAATGCCTCCAAACCGGTAAATTCGGTACATACCGACCTTCTGGGTGAAACACCCCTGCTCTTCACCGATACACTAAAAACCGACATTGATGTACTCTTCCTGTGCCTGGGCCATGGTGACTCAAAAACTTTTCTGATGAATAACCCGATTCCCGGCAATATAAAGATCATTGACCTAAGCCAGGACTTCCGGATGCAGGGAAGTAATCCATCGGCACAAGGACGGACCTTTGTGTACGGATTGCCGGAACTGCAAAGGGAAAGCATCCGCACCGCGCAAGCTATCGCCAATCCGGGATGTTTTGCCACAGCCATCCAGCTGGGACTTTTACCGCTGGCAAAACACGGCATTGCTACGGATGTTTATACCACCGGAATAACCGGTTCCACCGGTGCCGGACAAGGCCTTTCAACGACGTCTCATTTCAGCTGGCGGGCTGGTAATGTACAGGCCTATAAATCGCTCACGCACCAGCATCTGAAAGAGATCCATCAAAGTCTGGCCCATTTGCAATCGGATGAAAAAGCATCAGTGCATTTTGTGCCCTGGCGCGGACCCTTTCCCCGTGGCATTTATGTAAGCAGCATTATGGAGTGCAACTTGCCGCTGGATGAAATAAATGCCCTGTATAAATCCTACTATAACGACCATCCGTTTACACATGTAAGCGACACCATGATCGATTTAAAACAGGTTCTTAATACAAACAAATGCGTGTTGTATGTAGAGAAAGAAAACAATAAACTGGTTGTTCATTCGGCCATCGACAACCTGCTGAAAGGGGCCAGCGGACAAGCCGTTCAGAATATGAACCTGTTATTTGGCCTCAATGAATCGGCCGGGCTTCACTTAAAAGGTCTGGGCTTTTAACTTTTATACAAGAGAAAATGAAACTATTCGACGTTTACCCGATCCACGATATCATCATCGACAAAGCCATGGGTTCCTATGTGTGGGATAACAAAGGACAAAAATACCTGGACTTTTACGGAGGGCATGCCGTGATTTCTATCGGACATACACATCCTCACTATGTACACCGCATTGAGGAGCAACTGCATAAGGTTGGCTTTTACAGCAACTCGGTTCGGATACCACAACAAAACCGCCTCGCCGAAAAGCTGGGTGAGGTTTCGGGGAAACCCGCTTACCAGCTTTTTTTGTGCAACTCGGGAGCAGAAGCCAATGAAAATGCGCTGAAGCTTGCTTCATTTTACAACCGGCGAAAAAAAATAATTGCCTTCCGGAAGTCATTTCACGGAAGAACATCGCTGGCTGTTTCCGTTACCGATAATCCGTCCATCTCAGCCCCGGTGAATGAAAATCCGAATGTGCTATTCCTTCCGTTCAATGACGTGAATGCACTGCATGATGCCTTTAAAAATCATGAGATCTCATCGGTGATCGTGGAAGGGATACAAGGGGTTGGTGGCATACAGGTTGCCGGCCATGCGTTCCTTACAACCATCCGTGAATTATGCGATGCCCACGATGCCATCTTCATTGCCGATTCGGTGCAATGCGGGTATGGACGAAGCGGTAAATTCTTTTCACACGACCATGCCGGTGTGGATGCCGACATTTACACCATGGCCAAAGGCATGGGCAATGGATTCCCTGTTGCGGGCATTGCTGTATCACCGCGTATTCAGCCAAAACATTACCAACTCGGCACCACATTCGGTGGCAACCATCTGGCCTGTGCAGCAGCACTGGCCGTGCTGGAGGTGATAGAGGAAAATCATCTGATGCAACATGCAGAAGAAATGGGCCAGTATATTACCGATATGCTTTCTACATTCCCGAATATCCTGGAAGTGCGGGGACGGGGATTAATGATCGGCATTGAATTGCCTGAATCATTCAAAGACGTGCGCAAAAACCTGCTCTTCAAACATCATATCTTCACCGGTGAGTCCAAACCCAATGTGATCCGGTTGCTGCCGGCCCTCAACATCACAAAACACGATGCAGACATCTTTCTTCAGGCCCTTCAAACCGAACTCAGCGCATGAAAAACTTTATCTCTGTAAAGGATGTGCCCGATATTGAAAAGCTGATTGACAAGGCACTCTGGTATAAATCGAATCCGCATGCCGATGCGGCTCTGGGTAAAGGCATTCGCATGGGTATGCTCTTTTTGAACCCTTCCATGCGAACCCGGCTCAGCACACAGATCGCTGCCCGTAACCTGGGGATGGAAGCCATTGTTTTTGATGTAAACAAAGAAGGCTGGGCCATGGAATTTGAAGACGGAGCCATTATGAGCGGTACCACGGTGGAACATGTGAAAGATGCTGCCCCTGTGCTTGGCAGTTACTTCAACATTCTCGCCATACGGGTATTCCCTTCATTGCTGAACCGTGAGGAGGATTACAGCGAACAAATCATTCAATCGTTCATCAGGTATGCGGGCGTGCCGGTACTGAGCCTGGAAAGTTCAACACTGCACCCCTTACAAAGCCTCACCGATATTATCAGCATTCGTGAATCGTTCCACGAAAAGAGAAAACCAAAGATCGTACTGACCTGGGCTCCGCATATCAAACCGCTTCCACATTGCGTGGCCAACAGTTTCTCGCAATGGGTGAATGCATGGGGGGAAGCCGATTTCGTCATCACCCATCCGGAAGACTACGAGCTGAGTACCGAATTCACACAGGGAGCTACCATCATGCACGATCAGGATGAGGCACTGCGCAATGCTGATTTTGTTTATGTAAAAAACTGGAGCACATATACCGATTACGGAAAAATTTACTGCAACGATGCTACATGGATGCTTACCGAAGAGAAACTAAAACAAACCCGTAATGCCCGCATTATGCACTGCCTGCCGGTGCGCCGCAATGTAGAACTCAGTGATGAGATACTCGATGGCCCTAACAGTCTTGTGACCACACAGGCTAAAAACCGGGTATGGGCGGCTCAGGCAGTGATCAGTGAAATGCTTAAAAATATTTGATGGAGAAGTTATTTATTATCAAGATCGGAGGCAACGTTATCGACCATGATGCGGCTTTATCCGCATTTCTCAAGGATCTGGCCGGTGTATCTGAAAAGGTCATCCTGATTCACGGTGGAGGTAAAATTGCCAGCACCTTAGGAAAGTCGATGGGCATTGAACCGCTGATGGTGAAGGGACGCCGAATTACCGATGATAAAACCCTTGATCTGGTGACGATGGTATATGCCGGACTCATTAATAAAAAAATTGTGGCCCGTTTGCAGGCGCTCCAACGGAATGCCATTGGCCTCACCGGTGTCGACGGAAATATTATACCCGCCACCAAACGCCCTGTAAAGGAAATTGATTATGGCTTTGCCGGCGACCCCCAGGAGACGCAGATCGGAACCCCGTTTCTTCAAGATCTTCTGGAATCGGGTATGCTGCCGGTGATTGCCCCCATCACCCATGATACCAACGGGCAACTGCTCAATACCAACGCCGATACCATAGCCTCTGTGCTGGCGGTGGCCATGTCGGCCCTGTACCGCGTTCGACTGGTGTATTGTTTTGAAAAGCGCGGAGTGCTTAATGATATTACAGATGAACAATCCGTGATCCCGTTGATTACGGAACCGGAATTTGAGATGTTGAAAAAAGAAGATAAACTTGCAGACGGGATCCTGCCCAAACTCGATAATGCCTTTCATGCACTGCATGCCGGCGTAAAGGAAGTATTGATCGGACATTCCGATGATATAGTGCGAAACTGTACCGAAAATACCGCAGGCACCCTGATCCGATTATGACACAGGAAACACTTTACACCGATGCCGTTGGCTTGTTAAAACAGCTCATTGCAACCCCTTCTTTTTCTTCGGAAGAAGACGCCACCGCCGAAATCCTGTTTCGTTTTCTGCAGCAAAAAGATGTTACCCCCTATCGTTTCAAAAACAATATCTGGGCGCTGAATAAGCACTTCAATAAATCACTGCCTTCCATTTTACTGAATTCGCACCACGACACGGTAAAGCCCAATGTGCAATATACCCGTAACCCGTTCGATGCGGCCATTGAGGATGGGAAACTGTACGGCCTTGGCAGCAATGATGCCGGAGGCTGTGTGGTCAGTTTGATGGCTGCATTCCTGCATTTTTACCAGCGTCCCGGTTTAAAGTTCAATGTGATACTCGCCATTACCGCCGAGGAAGAAACCTCCGGAACGAACGGAATAGAGGCGTTGCTGAAGCATCCTGAATTCAGGAATAACATGGAGGGGCATCCCGGACTTTTTGATTTCGCCATAGTGGGTGAACCTACCAAAACAAATCTGGCCATTGCCGAAAAGGGCCTGCTGGTGCTGGATTGTGTAGCGGAAGGAAGAGCAGGACATGCAGCACGCGATGAAGGAGAGAATGCCATTTACAAGGCACTGAACGATATACAATGGTTTAAAACCTTTTCCTTCCCGAAAGTATCTGAATCGCTGGGAGAAATAAAAATGAGTGTAACATCGGTTACTACCGAAAACAAAGCACACAATGTGGTTCCGGCAGAATGCCGGTTTGTGGTCGACATACGGGTAACCGATCAGTATACGCATGAAGAGATCATGGAGACCGTTAAGCAACACACCAGCAGCCAATGTATACCGAGAAGTTTCCGCATGCGTTCCTCAAAAATAGACCCTTCCCACCCTGTGGTGAAAGCGGGTATATCCCTTGGGAAAACCACCTACGGCTCACCCACCACATCCGACGCAGCCATGATAGACGCACCGGTACTTAAATGCGGACCCGGCGACAGTGCCCGGAGCCACATGGCCGATGAGTTCATTTTCCTGAAAGACATAGAAGACGGTATCGATACCTATATACGTATGCTGGAAATCATCCAGTTGTGAACCCTGAAAGAACCATTATGAAACTCTGGCAAAAAGATCAGCAAACCGACCTGCAGGTAGAGCAATTTACGGTGGGGAACGACCGCAATATGGACCTGCACCTGGCAGCCTTTGATGTACTCGGCTCACTGGCCCATATACGCATGCTGAACCATGTCGGCTTGCTGGCAAATGAGGAACTGCTGCAACTCGACAAGGCCCTGAAAGAAATTTATACCTTGATTGAAAACGGCAATTTCAGCATTGAAGAAGGTGTTGAGGATATTCATTCCCAAATCGAGCTGCTGCTCACCCGTTCATTGGGTGATACCGGTAAAAAAATTCACAGCGCCCGAAGCCGGAATGACCAGGTATTGCTCGACATGAAACTTTTTCTTCGTCATGAAATTGAAAATATAACCCACGACACAGAGGATCTGTTCTCGGTGCTGATGCACCAAAGTGACACATACCGGAACGATCTGCTGCCCGGCTATACGCATCTGCAGCCCGCTATGCCATCCTCATTTGGTTTATGGTTTTCGGCGTATGCCGAGAGCCTCACCGATGACCTTTTGGTGCTGAAGGCGGCCTGGGATATTACCAATAAAAACCCGCTGGGGTCGGCTGCAGGATATGGCTCTTCATTTCCGATCAACCGAAGGCTCACAACGGAGTTGCTGGGATTTTCCGACCTGAATTATAACGTAGTGTATGCACAGATGGGACGGGGTAAAGCGGAACGTATCGTAGCTTCAGCTCTGATGAATATTGCAGCCACACTGTCGAAACTAAGCATGGATGTGTGCCTGTATATGAATCCGAATTTCGGGTTCATTGCTTTTCCTGAGTCACTTACCACCGGCAGCAGCATTATGCCGCATAAAAAGAACCCCGATGTGTTTGAACTCATTCGTGCCCGTTGCAATCGCATACAGGCCCTTCCGAATGAAATTGCATTGCTTACCACCAACCTGCCATCGGGCTATCACCGCGATTTGCAGATGCTGAAAGAAATACTTATCCCCGCCATTCAGGAATTAAAGAATTGCATACAGATGACCACCTGGATGCTGCAACAAATTAAAATCACGAAAAACCTGCTTGAGGATGAACAATATAAATTCCTTTTCAGTGTGGAGGAAGTAAACAAACTGGTTCTTCAGGGCGTTCCCTTCCGCGATGCGTATAAGCAAATCGGAAAGGCTATTGAATCAGGAAATTTTGCGCATGAAGGCCATCTGCAACATACGCATGAAGGATCCATTGGGAATTTGTGCCTGCCTGAAATTAAAAGGATGATGGAAGATGTGGTACACAGTTTTTCCTTTGAACAGGTTACCCGTTCCCTGCAAAAACTGCTGCAGGAAACGCCGGTAATCAGTTGAGCTGCACTTCTATTTTATCTCCGTCTTTCCAGAACGTCATGGTTTTGGCGTTGCTGTAGAACACCACCAGATTGGGAAACACCTTGAATGAGGTAACGATATCATCACTTACGCTGTATACCTGCCCGTTGTTATATGCTTTCAGGCGGTTCCTGAAATCATTATAAACCAGTGTATTATTTCTGCCGGCTATTTGTGTCGGGTAATAGTTTTCAATCACCTTCCCTTTCCCGTTCTCAAATACCTTCATCTCATTCTGATTGCTTTTGTAATATAGCACCCCTTCGATGATATTGAACACACCCGGTTCATAATTTTCAAGAAGGAAC
>JBGAVF010000172.1:0-6583 GCA_044228315.1 Bacteroidia bacterium
GCTTCGGTAACCGTGCCCGGTGAATATGAGGAGTCGAAAGCTGCCTGCATAAGCTGGAGTTACGATTACGATAACAACGGAAATCCGACCGTGGTGGATACCTTCAGTGAATACGGCTGGATCAGTGAACAGCTGGCCAATGCCATTCAACCCGAATGTCCGGTGTGGATCCGGGTGAAAAGCGCCGGCGACTCAGTGATCCTGAAACGTTATATGGCATCGCAGGGTACACCATTATACAACTGCCGTTTTTTTGTAGCACCGGTCGACGACTGGTGGATTCGTGATTATGGTCCGATTGGTTTTTATTACGGAGCCCAGGACAGCCTTGGCTTTCTCGACCTTAAGTATTACGATGGGCGCGACCGTGACGACGTATTTCCTGATACCCTGGCCAATGCCATCGGCATCAGCAACTATAAAACCACAATGTATGCCGAGGGCGGCAATATCATGACCGACGGATGGGGGAAATTCTTCTTTAGCGATGTGATCACCTCCGTGAATACAGATGCTTCCTATCAGTCGCCTCCCTGGACCCTGAACCAGACCCTCGATTCACTGAAACGTTACTTCGGTGCACCGGAGCTGGTGAAGTTAAAATCGCTGAAATGTGACGGAGGAACCGGCCATATCGACCTGTATCTGAAAATGATCGATGAACAAAATCTGATGGTGATGCAGTTGCCGGGTGAGGTAACAGCACTCGACAAGCAACTTATTGAAGACAACCTGCAAACCATTAAAACATTCAACTGCACATACAACCGCCCGTTTCATGTGTACCGGATACCGATGCCCACCAAAGACAACGGCACCATACCGAAAACCTGTGCCATGCTGAATGCAGATGCACGCACGTATGTGAACGGGTTAACATTGAATAAAACGTTCATTTACCCTACATACTCCGATAATGTGGATGGGAACAGCGCACAGGATGCTGAAGTGGAAGTATATCTTAAAAAGATCATGCCGGGCTATAAAATGGTTGGGATCGACAGCCGCGTCATCAGCACCGGAGGCGGTGAGCTTCATTGCATCACCATGCAGATTCCGGCCGATAATCCTATTCATTTATGGCATCCAAGTATAGAAGGCTATCAGCCTTTGCAGAGCAAATACCATATTGTAGTGAAAGCAACCAATAAAAGCGGTATGGCTTCGGTGAAATGTATGTGGCGAAAAAAAGGAGGAAGCAGTTATACAGCATTGTCGCTTACCGACAGCAGCGGGTATTATATCGGAGATATTCCGGGTACCGGTTTTGTAGCTTCCGATGAGATACAATACTATATCAGTGCATCGAGCAACAACGGCAAATCAATTTCGAAACCCATCGTGGCGCCCAATGGCATGTATATTTTCTTCTTTACCCAGCGTACCGGAATCGATCCGGTTGAAGTAGTGGCAAAAAATCACCTGTTTGCGGTTTCTCCCAATCCGGTGAACGGGGAGGCTACCCTGCAATACCAGCTGGTTAAGAGTGGGTTTGTTCAGATCCTTGTTACCGATGTTACCGGCAGGGTGATGGATTCGCGCAGCCTTCAATCTACTGAAGGGGTGCATAGCATGTCTTTATCTGCGCAAGGGTTTGCGGCAGGCATTTACTTCTGTACGTTGTTGGTTGACGGGGAAGCAGTAATTACCCGACGCTTTATTAAAGAATAAGTCAGTGAAGCAGGGCAATGCCTGCAAAGAAAATGAGCTGGATGAGCAACAGCCACGGTGCAAAACGGTTGTGGTGGTTCTTCATGGCCGGAATAAGCGGCAGGCAGAAAAGCATTCCAAAAAAATACCAGGCAACATAATTCTGCATGGGGGCATAGCCGTTTGTCCATTGCCAGAAATCGAGGGTATTGCATACCTGTTCCATAAAAAAATCAATGCAAAGCGGCAGGGCGGGGGCTATGAATAGTTTCAGCCAGAAGGATCTGAACCAATGGGTAACCGTGGCTGTGGCGGCGAAGCAAACCATGGCCCAGTTGAGCCCGATGAGTATAGGTACATCCAGCAATTTCCAACCCATACTCTGACCGTACCGATAGTCGCCGAAGATTTTCCCGGTATGCACACCGGCCACTTCCAGACTCCAGCCTAGTACAAAGATCCAGAAGAAGAACCATTGCTGACTTCGCGTAAACACCTGCTGGTTGAGCACCAACAACAGGCCTGTGATACAAAGGTTCCAGGGTGTTTGCTGTAAAAACCACATACGTTGTGAGGTATGGATCCCTACAAATCCGATAAGGTAAAAGAATACAAGAATGCCCACGGAAACCGGCGTACGATGACGCAGCAGAAACTCAGGCACGCGCATGGGGTGATGACGGGTTATGCCTTGGGATTGAGTGAAATAAGAAAGATGGTGGTTTTATTCCGGTCACGGCCGTAACGGAACTTGGCCAATGCCTCTTCCAGGGTAGCTCCCGAAAAATAGCTGGTGCGAACTTCCCGTTCACCGGTGGCACTCCATTGTATGGTATACGAATCCTGCCGGTCTTTATAATGTTTTACATACTCAAACATCTTTTGCAGGGCATCCAGCTGATCGGTACCGGTTTCGGTATGGAACAGAAACATCTGGTTGTAGCGCGGGTTAATGGTTTCAACATTTACATGCATCAGGTTGTCGCGCTGCTCATATTTGAAATTCACAATATGATTGGTGTCCTGCCCCAGGTATTCGCGGATCTGATTTTCTATCTGAAGAATTTTTAACGTGTCTTCTGCATTCATAGGGCAAAAGTAAGGAATCAGCCGGAATGCAGTTGCAGTTGAGCGAAAAGATACGTCGTAAAAAAAAGGAGCCGTTTTGCGGCTCCTTTCATTAAAACCCTTAAACAACCATTAACGAATCAACATCATTTTTTGAATGGTGCTGTATTTTTGGCCGTGCCATTCTATGAAATAAACACCGGCCGGCAATCCATTCAGGTTTATTGAAATGGTTTGCGGTCCCTCATGCAGGTGAATGCCGGTTTCACGGGCCACTGTTTTTCCGGTGATATCTACTACATACCAGTCGGCCACATCTTCAGTTGGGATTGTAATTTCTGCATGCACTACACCCCTTGATGGATTAGGATACAGAACAAACAGACCTTCCCTTTTCGGATCGTCAATACCGGTCAGCTTGATGGTGGTAGTGGCTTCGGCCGCGGTTTTATCGGCTTCTACCAGATCGAGACTATCGCTGGCGATGCTGTAGAACTTGTATTTGTAATTGTTCTTGCCTTTGTAGGAAGCACTGGTCAGATTCGTGTTCAGTTTCCAGCCTACGTAAGGGCTGTCGTTCACTGAAACAAATACATTGTAATATTTGATGCCGCATCCCTGATCGGATCCGGTCCAGCTTACTGTAAATACAGTGTCGGCTTGTTGTGAACTTAATGCAGTAACTGCACTTACCGGAACCCGGTCATCCACACGGTTGCTGTATGTGTTGGTAAGAATAGGCGGGTTGAGGTCGAATGTAATGGAGGCCCGGTTCGTAACAAAATCATTATGAGCCACGGTGGTTTTCATCATGCAACTAAAGGATACGTTTCCTTCTCCCTGTGGTGATATCACATTTGGTGGCAGGAAGCCCAGGTCCACGTCTTCGGTAGGTTCACCGGTGATGCGGTCGAGGGAAATGAAACTCCACTGTGCGATACCGGTAGCAGTATCCAGTTTGCCGTAGATCCTTACGATCACGTTTCGAAGAGGATACATATCGGCCAGCACGGCAAATTCCTTGGCATATTCCTGAATGCGAATAGTAGTGTCGCCGAACGATACGGTTCCGAAGCTAAAGGTACTCAGGTCGAATCTTGATTTATCGAGGGTATCCTTAATGAATACTTCCAGGGCAGGTGCGGTAGCGGTGGCCTTGTTTTCGAAGTAGATCCGGTAACTAACGGTATTCTTTTTCAGGATATATCGATCGGTGGCAAATCCCTGAGGTCCTACGATCTCGTTAGGGTCCATGGAAACCACGCCATTGCTCTTGCGTTTATCTTCCGATTTCCGTTTGAATTTACGCCAGCAGGCTTCATTCACATCATAGTTGTCTTTCATGTCGATCACCATTCCGGCCAATCCGATACCGATGGCAGTAGCTTGTCCGAGGCCCGGTACAAAACTGGTGGCGCATTGTGTGATGGAGCTTGCCCACGACACTTTGTTCCAGATCCAGCTACCCCAGGTGTCGGTAGGTACATCCTCCGGTTTCATGGATTCCGGGGTTATATATCCTATCGGATCCACAATTTTATCGACCAGATTATAACATCCCATACCCGGAATGAGTCCGATGGCTCCGGTCCAGGTGTATTTCATAGCCGCTGCGGTGATACAGGCTCTCACTTCGGCCGGCATCGGATCGGAAGTAAGCCCGGTAAGGTCAATGCTTTCAAACATCGGATCCATAGTCCATACAGCCATATCGAGGGCTCCGGCACCGGTAAGTTTCAGACGTACGCGTATGCTTTTTGCTGACTGGGCCGGGATGGTCGGAATGTAGAACGGATACACGCGCATGAGGGTTCCTTTGTAACCGGTAAGTGTATCGGTGAGGTAATAGGTCTTCACGGAATCGGCAATGCGGGTATAGTTGCTGCCCATGTCGATAATAGGTTTTGGCAACACCACTTTAATATCAGGGAACGTAACATCTAGTCCGGTAATATCATTTACCACATATACCATCATAGTACCATAGGCATCGGTATTGGCGCTGTTGCCATAATTGATATAGAAGTTCTGATACCGATTAATAAGGAAGCGGTCACGTCCTGAAAGGGTTGACCAAGGCCGGCTGCGGTCACCGGTTTTTATGGTGAAATAATTCGGCAGGGTAATGGTGGTATCACCCGGAGTTTCTACTACGAGGTTCCAGGTTCCCAGGGCTTTGCCTTTCAGGTTAAAAATGGCCATCATCGATTCTCCTACAAAATCAGTGATCATAGTAGTGTCGGCTACGATATCGGCTTGTCCGGTCATCTTCAAACGGGCTGTGGTCGTTTTTTTCAATCCGGCTCCGAACACATACATGGTTACTTTACCTGAGTTGCCACCGTTTCTTGGTTCTGCCCGTTCTACATAGGCTCTGAAGGTTGTGATACCCAGGGCTGTGGTAGAAAGGATATAATGACCGTAAGAAGGGGCTTTCAGGATGGTGATCTGATTGTTCACCTTGTCGATCGTAACACCGGTTTTAATACGCACCCAGGTAATACCTGCATTCGGTGTGAAGTATACCCGTAACGAATCTTCCAGGTTGCCGTTGAGAGCATCATCATTATAACTCAGCTTCAGCCAGTTGAGGGTATCGTTGAAGAGCAAAGGGAAGTTTTTAAGCCTCCACCAGCACAATACAGCACCGCTTACATTTGGATGAGACTGGTATCCGTAATGATCCATGGTGAGTTTATTCACCCGGGTACTTTTACGGTTGTTGATACTTGCATAGTAGTAGGTATACGTATTCGCACTGGTACTGTCAATATCCTGCACCATGGTAACCCTGCCGTAGTTCAGCAGTTTTGCATAATTATTTATGGTAGTAGTTGTTACGGAAGCACTCGGCAGCACCCGGCACCAGGCTTTGCTGTTTCCGGTAAAGGTGATAGATGATAAAATGTTGTCTCCTGTAAGTTGTATAGAATCATCCACTGTAAATCCTCCCGGGATTCCCAGTACACTTTTACCGGAGATATTTCTTGGCCCGGTACCTACCAGGGTGGTTCCATTTACATTATAGGTTCCATCAATGATGATGTTTCCTTTCGATGTCACAAAGAAGTTCCAGTTGCTTGGGTCGCGTTTCAACACGCCGGTTACATTCAGGTCTCCATTCACGGTCAGTGTATAGTGATAATAGTTATTTATCAGGGTGTCAAGAACAGTGGCAACGCCATTAAACGTGATACCACCTTCGAACCATATTTTACCTTTGAGTTTATAATTACCATTAAATGTAAGGTTTACAATACTGCTGTTGTACCAGTTGATGGTGTCGTTACTCATAAGGGCTCCGTTGCTTACCCGGTGATTGAGGCTTGACCATATAAACCCGTTGGTGTTAACCGTTTCCCCACCCAGGTCAAAGTTATACCCTTCAAAATAAATGTTGGATGAGAGGTTCACCGATCCCACAGTGTCGGAAATGTAGTACTGACATTCGAATTTTTTACCGGTGCTTTGTCCAATCGTTTGCACGCCGGTGCCGTTCAGTAATGTCTGATACGGTCTCCAGATGCCCTGATTCATAATATTGCCGGTAATGTACCAGACAAAATTCCAGGAGTTCGGGTCACGAATAATCGCGCCTTTGTTTATTACATCTCCGGTAACGTACAGGTCATAATGGTAATAGTCGTCGCGAATGGTATCCAGAATGGTGACAGTTCCGTTAAATGTATTGCCTACCTGTATCCAGATGTTTCCGTCGAGTTTAAAATTACCGGTAATATTCGTATTGATCAGGCGGCTCTCATTCAGCATCATGGTATCATTGGAGATGATTCGTCCGTTGTTGAGCGTATAACCGGTAGTTGTAAGTTTATAGCCGTTGGTACGCAGGCGGGCCTTATTTAAA
>JBGAVF010000173.1:0-6616 GCA_044228315.1 Bacteroidia bacterium
TGATCACGTGAAGTTTCACCCGGATGTCCCACAAGGATGGTGGTACGGAAGGCAATTTCAGGCACCCGGTCGCGTATATCATGAATCAGGTTTTGTGTTCTGCTTTTTGTGATGCCCCGGCGCATTACCTTCAGCATATTGTCGGTTATATGCTGCAAAGGCATATCAATATAATTGCAGATATTGGGGTATTCACGCATAACATCCAGCGTTTCCAGCGGAAACTGCGACGGGTATGCGTAATGTAAACGGATCCATTCCAGTCCCTCAATATTGGCAAGCCTCCGCAATAACTCAGGTAGCTTGCGGTCTCCATACAGGTCAATACCATAATACGTGGTATCCTGGGCAATGAGCATGATCTCTTTGACCCCGTGCTTTACCAGTCCTTTTACCTCAAGTTCCAGTTGTTCGAAGCTTTTTGAAACGTGACCACCCCGCATCAGAGGAATGGCACAAAATGAACAGGGACGGTTACAGCCTTCCGAAATTTTCACATACGCATAGTGTGATGGGGTAGTTTGAACCCGTTCACCAATCAGGTCGTGACGGTAATCGGCACCAACACTTTTTAATATTCCCGGAAGGTTGTGGGTGCCAAACCAGGCATCTACATTTTTAATTTCCTTTTCCAGATCGGCCTGGTAACGTTCGCTGAGGCAGCCCATAACGATCAGTTTATCCACCTCCCCTTTCCGGCGCCGTTCGGCAAAATTCAGGATCGTGTTGATCGACTCTTCCTTTGCATTGTCAATAAATCCACAGGTGTTAATGATCACCGTACCGCCAATGTTCTCATCTTCATGTCGCACATCCTTTCCGTTGGCTGAAAGTTGTCCCATAAGCACCTCGCTGTCAACAGTATTTTTACTGCAGCCCAACGTGATAATATTGATTTTTTCGTCCGGTTTTTTATTCGATTTGGTTTTCAACGAGCGTATAATTAAAAGAGCGCACAAAAATACACTTTTTCGGCTTACTGCTAACAGTGTGGCCCGTCAGTCGGGTACCGGCATGTCTGTCGACATTGCAGGGAACGTAGTAAAGGAATTTCCCATGGTTCAGTATATGTTGAATTCGAAATGTGCCCGATTAATTCTTACAGATAGTTTGTGTGTATATGGGAATATTTTTACATTTGAATTTATAAACAAATTCAAATCACCTATGGCAACATCAAAGAAATCCCTCACACAGTCTTCACTTCGCAAAGACAAGAAGAAAAAAGCAGCTCCGGTTAAAAAAGCAGCACCCAAAAAACAAGGGGCAATAGAGGAGCATAACAAAAAAGCCGCTACGTTAAAAAAAGCAGCTCCGAAAAAGGAAGCCCAGGAGAAAAAAAGTAAAAAGGCAGCTCCGGCCAAAAAAGCGACTGCGAAAAAAGCGGTTGTGAAGAAAGCTACTGTAAAAAAAGCAGTAAAGAAGGCAACGCCTAAAAAGGCCGTAAAAAAAGCGATTATTAAACGGACCGTAAAAAAGGCGGTTCCTTCAAAAAACGCTCTGATTGAACAAAACCAGAAAAAAAAGGCCAAAATCCAGGCTGATAAAAAAACGGAGAAACACCGCAAATCGCGTGTATTGGCAGAAGAAAAACGAAAAAACCAACTAAAAGCAGAGCAGCTGAAGAAAAAGCAAGTGCGCCTGAAAAAGGAGGAAGAAGTAAAAAGAAGTCAGGCACTGAAGCTTAAAAAGGAAGAGGCATTAAAAGCTTCCAAAGCGAAATCTGACCAGAAACGGAAACTGGAAGAGCAAAAAGTAAAAGCCCTGAAACGACGGAAAGATGAAGAGCAACGCAAGCAAATTGAACGTAAGAAGCTGCATGAGGAATCGGAAAAGAACCGCATCAAAGCACTGGCAGAACAGAATAAAAAAAATCAGCTAAAGGAGCAGGATGAAAAGAAAGCTTCTTCTGTAAAAACGGAGTCTACGGATACCGGGTCTTCATCGGCATCGAATCTGACCGAAGAATCGTTGCGACCTGACGACAACGATGCTTCTAGCGACAATACGCCTACCCTATAATCGCTGAATAGCAATATTCAAACGGGTAGCGATGGTGCTTCTGATTACTTCCTCTTTTGATGATGAGTGTGATGCGGTGGTTAAAGAACTGAAAAAACTGGGGTCCTCCTCGTATTTCAGGCTCAATGTCGACCGGTTGTATGACTGCTATAGACTTGATATTGATATCAACAACGCATCGTTTGAGATTCGTCATAAATACACCGGACAAAAAATCACATCAAAAGAGGTAAAAACTGTATGGTGGGCAAGGTATGCCCTGCCCGGCACAACCTATGAATTTTTTGCTCCGCATCTCTCCCCATTTATTGATGATGAATATTACAGTAGCCTCATAGCACTTATGGCCTGCCTGGATGAACGCCCGGTGCGCATTATTAATCACCCGGTAAAACACATACTGGGAGGCCATAAGCCCTATCAGCAGGTGATTGCGGCCGCATGTGGCATGCAGTTACCCCGTCAGCTGATTACCAACCACCTGCCATCGTTCGCATCTCAATCCTGGCATACAAAAGCCCTGTTTAAACCAATCAGTAATTCGCAATACCTGAACAAGGGCAAGGAGCGGTATTTTGCTACGGTAAAGCGGTTGAACGGTGCCCTGCTGAACCGGCTATTCACCCGTGAGATAGATGTTTATGTGCACCATTTTCAGGAGCAGTTGCCTGTAAAAAAAGAATACCGGGTGAATGCTTTTGGCAGCCATGTTTTCGCATTCCGGATCGACGGCACGTATGATTTTGACTGGAGGCAATATCTTGATAAAATAAAATTTACGCTTCAACCCGATTTCCCTTTGAAGCATGAATGCCTGACCTACCTGAAGAAAATGGGAATTGAAATGGGTTGTTTCGATTTTATTGAAACTACGGATGGTCATTTTTATTTTATTGAATGCAATGCCCCGGGGTATTTCATGTTTTGTGATCCGCGTAACAAATACGGGCAGGCGCAAACCTTTGCATCTTTTCTATTACAATGAGATAAGTTATCTTTACACGTATTACCAACGTGCTTTTGCGGGTATACGTATGCGCCGATTTCCTCTCATAATTCTTTTGCTAATTACGCTAACCTCACGTGTTCAAGCACAAGTGAAAGTGATTATACAAAATGGTCACACCGCACCGGTCACCGATATTTGTTTTGGCGGTACCAATGATGAATACCTTTTTACCGGCTCAAAAGACGGCAGTATTAAACTTTGGGACAGCAAAGAAGGTGTATTACTTACTACCCTTTCGGGCAGGACAGCTGAGATCAGAGGACTAATGATGAATAGGAATCGTTATCTGATCTCCGTTGACAATTCCGGACGTATTACCTGGTGGGACATTTACCGCCAGAAAGAAGTGTATTCACAGGAATCAGACATCCTGAATGCGCAGATAATGGGTCAGAAAGAGAATAATAAATACCTGATCTTTTACTGTAACGATGAAACAAATTGCCGTGAGAAAAATAATTTTGATGTTTTCAACACATTAAACAACCGTTGGATAAAAATAAATGACAGCCTCTCTTTACACGATTTTATTCTATACAATAACAGGCTGGCAGGTATTTCCGATGACAGGGAAAGCATTACCATGCTGGATCTGACCGATAATAAAAAGCCGGCAAAACGGACGCTGCATGAGGAAGGAATTTATCCTATGAAAACCACATTCATTTCCGATGGGAATTGCATCGCGGTACTTTATTCCGACAGCATTATCAGGTCTTACATTACAAAGGTACCCAACAGCACCGGCCCATCACCATACCGTGCTTCTGTATTAAAAGTCCCGGTGGATGCGTATTCCGGTATCTCTTCAGATACAAAACAACGGCTGTCGGCATGGAGCGGTAATCGTGTATTTTTCTTTACTACGGAAAACACTTCCCGCACTTCTTTCTCTGTTTCCTTCGATACTACCGTTATTGATGTATCCTTTATTGATTCAGTTACTGCCCTTGTTCAGCTGAAATACGGACTGGTTATTGCCGATTTGCGCAGTCAAAAGACAATCAGGTACAAGAATTATAAAACCCCGCTTTCATGCTGGAGCTATTCTGCTGCTAAAAAACTCTTCGCTTTTGTTGAATCTGGAAGCAGTACGGCACAGGTCATTGACAGATCCACCGGTAGCTATGCCTATTCACTCACATCTCCCATTTGGGAAACATCCTATTTACGGATGCATGACAGCCTGCATATGCAACTGGTAAGTAAGGATGGGGGCTGTCGTATGCTGAATGTACAAACCGGTCGGATTACAGAGCCAGATACCTGCACCACTCAACCTGACGAAACCGATCTGGCCTGGTCTGTTCAATCGGTTCCGGAAGGATCGCTTTTTAGCTTTTTGGTCACTATAGAGACCATTGACAGTGTTGAGCACACGATGGTGACATCCAGGAAGCAGGTACATGAAGGACTTTTAAAAGGGGCCACGGGAATTGCAAAGAGTTTAGTTATGAGCCTTGACAACAACCGGGTATTTATGCTTGACGGGGAAGGAAAAATAATAGCCTATAAAAAACTTTCTACCCCTTATAAATATTATGACCTTGTATTTGAGAAGGAATTTACCTCGATTCCGTTTCAGAATGAAAACTGGGCTATAATCTTTCCGGATAATTTATATGCATGCAGCAAAGAATCGCTTCGATGGATGATGATGCGGAATGGTATGGATGATTATTCCATAGAAGAACTGGATCTCTTTTATAACAGACCAGACGTAGTTTTACGTCGGCTGGGCAGCAAAGACTCTACCCTCATCTCGATTTATAAAAAAGCTTTTGAGAAGCGACTGAAGCGGAATGGATTCGATACCACCATTCTTGGACAAAGCATTTACAGGCCTTATATCGATATTAAAGACCCGGATAGAATACCTGCTTCCACAGAAAGTGATTTTATTGAAATTGAGGTGACCGTTAGCTCACATAAAACCCCTTTAAAAAGTCTTCATGTATTTGTAAATGAAGTTCCGGTTTACGGGTCGGGAGGCATTTCATTACAGGCATTAAAAACCCGGAAAAACAAGCAATATCTGCGGATCCCTTTGTCCTATGGATCGAATGAGATAAAGCTTCAGGCCATGGATACAAATAACATTCACGGCATGTATTCACGCTTTCATATTTACTGTAATAAAGACCGGAAAGAAAAGAATTTATATGTGGTAGTGGTAAGTGTATCCCGGTACAAGGATGCTGCTATGAATTTAAAATATGCACGAAAAGACGGACATGATTTTGCAAATATGATGCTGGAGGCCAAGCGGTACAAACATGTTTTTATCGATACCCTTTTTGATGAAGAGGCCACGCGCACCCGTATTGAATCAACCAAGATCAGGCTGCTGAAGAGCCATCCGGAGGACGATGTGGTTCTGTATTTTTCAGGCCACGGGGTGCTCGATTCAACGTATTCATTTTACTTCGCTACCCATGATATTGACTTCCGGCACCCGGAAATCAGTGCTCTGCCTTATGATCGGATTGAATGGCTGCTCGACAGCATACCGGCGCACAATAAACTTTTATTACTCGATGCCTGCCATAGTGGTGAAGTAGACCGGGATGAAATGAAAACTTCAGATAAACAGGTAGTGAAGAACGATGCAAAAGATATTAAAAAATACAAAGGTTCAGAACTGATCAATCAGGAAAGCGTTCATATCGGCATGCAAAATACTTTTGAGCTGATGAACGAGATGTTTTCAGGATTAAGCAGCACCAACGGAGCCATTGTAATATCGGCATCTGCCGGGAACAGTTTTGCCTTTGAATCGGATGAATGGAAGAATGGTGTTTTTACATATTGCATTCTTAACGGATTACGAACCGGGGCTGCCGATTTAAATCATGATGGTGAGATCACCGTTCTCGAATTAAAAAAATACACAGGTAAAAAAGTGGAAATACTCACGCACGGCAAACAGAAGCCAACTTCCCGTATGGAGAACAGCCGCTTCGACTGGGTCATATTTTAAGGCTCTTATTCCGGGGATGTTGTTTTTAGGAACAAATCCCACCAAATAATTTATTTGAAACATTCTGTTGTTTGTGTCTTCATCCGGCATTTCCCGATTCGGTAAATCATAGAATTCATTCGGCCAATTGCTTTATTTCGGCTTTGAGAAATTGACAAAAATCAATTCCAATAATCATTTTATATCTTGGTGGTGATAAAAATGTTAAAACACAGGAGATTAACATTTTACAAGACCACTTTACGGTGTTACAGCGTCTATATTCGAAGAGCAACAAAATCAAGAAAACTCTTTCCATTTTGAAAACACAGATCACCAACTATTTCAAGAAACAACTTCCGGCGTATTATTTCATTTTTGCCATCCTGTTATCATTCTGCATTTTCTATTCAGTGTATGCCATTGAAATAAAGCATGAACCTACAGTCGTCAAGTCAGAAGAAAAGGCAAATTCAGCTTCCGGAAGTAAAAAGCAGATGAATGAATATGCCAATATGAACAATCTGGATATTGCACCACAAGGCAATTCAGCAGGTAAAAACGAAACCGCAAAGCCATCCGCCTCTGCGGCGCCGGCCAATACCAAAGTAATACGTGAGAAGAAC
>JBGAVF010000174.1:0-7674 GCA_044228315.1 Bacteroidia bacterium
TAAAAGCTATAGTTCCACTTTGTAATACAAAGTTTAGTCCCAGACAGCATTTGCGCCGAAAAAAAAAAATGAAAAAAGTCGGTTTTTGAAAAGCTATAGTTCCACTTTTTGTAAAAAACACCCCCCGGACCCTCCCCGGGCCCCCCCGGAAAGGGGGGTAAAAAGGGGGCAAAAAACACCCTTTTTTACCCCCAAAAACCGGGGGTAGGAAACGGGCATTTTTATACCCCGATCCGGGATGAAAAACCGGGGGGTGGGGAGGAGGGTATGAAAATATTTCCCAGGGACGGTTCCGAAGGGTCCTGCGAAGGTTGAAAACGGGAATTTTCGTTACCCACGGTTGAAACCGTGGGCACATGGGATGCGTTCTTCGTTACGAACGAACGCAACCGATATATCACCCCTGACGGGGTTTAAACGTCGGGTTATTCGATGATCTACCGATATGCCATCCCTCCGGGACTTGATGACGGCTTATCCCGGGGGGCATTTCGTTACCCACGGTTGAAACCATGGGCTATGGAGGGGATATGAAAACGAGGGAATGGATTGGGGAATCCAACCTCAAAAATCACCCCGGAAAGGTTTTCGCTTTACTCTTCACGTTTTACTACCTACTATCTACCCCCCGATAGCTTCGGGGTACTATTTACCAATAAGGTTTAGGAGTTTAGGGTGTAGAGTTTAGGGGAGGGAAAGGTCAAGAGGAATTAAAAATGAAGAATGCCGACTGAATCAACAGCTGCATTCTCCATTTACTTTTTACCCCCCGATAGCTTCGGGGTACCATCGACCATCTACTATCAACCATTTCCCTATCTTTTCATCGGAAGAAAAATACCATCCACTATGTCCATGAAACATCTGCTGACACTTTTATTCGGATCGCTGTGCCTGGCCCTGCATGCCCAGGCTCCCAAACTGGTGCTGCCCATTGGGCATACCCGGGGTAATGGCATCAACAAACAACGCTTCACACCCAACGGCAAGCTGGCCATCACCGCTGCCGAAGATATGACCGTGAAAGTGTGGGATGTAACCACCGGCAAGCTGCTGCACGACCTGAAAGGCAATGCCGGCTCCATTGCCTCTGTGGATTATGTGTGCAGCAACAACAGCCTGTACCTCGCCACTGCCGACGGGTTCAGCACCTTCACCGTGTACAGCCTGCATACCGGCGAAGCGGAATATTCCTTTCCCTGGACCTCCGAAAACCGCATCCTGGCCTTCCGCTTTTTCCCCGGCGAAACCTCCCTGTTTCTTTTCGATGCCGGCGGCGATGCCTGGAAAGCTACCCCACAAGGTCTTACCTTATTATATCATATCACCGATGCCGGCGCCTCCACCTATCAGCGGGCCGCCCTCAGCGCCAACGAAGCGTGGCTCGCGGCCTTCAGCACCGGAGGGGCCCTTTCTCTCGTAGAACGCAGCACCGGTAAAACGGTAACCCACCTCAGCACCACGCTCGACGCCTCGGCTTGCAGCGACCTCTTCTTCAGCGAAAAAAACACCTACCTGTGTGCCGGATATTTCGGGCACGACCTTGTGGTATGGAACCTCAATACCTTTGAACGTACCGATATCACACACAACTACAAAGCCAACTACACCGGTGTGGTGGACATCGCCGGCGACGAATCCTATATGGCCTGGACCACCCCCGACGAACAAGTGGAAGTCTTCGACCTGCGCACCATGAAAATGCATGCCACCCTCAACGGGCATACCATTGGTGTGGAATCGCTGCGCTTCGGAGGTACCACCGGCAAACTCATCACCACCGGGTACGACAGCACCCTCATCATCTGGGATGTGAACTCCGGTGCCATACTCAAAACGTTTCGCGATTTTCAGGATGTACCCGGTGAACTCGACTACAACGAACCTACCGGATATTTTTTAGCCGGCATCTGGAACAAGACCATTGGCATCTGGCGCATTGATAATTATAAGCCGGTGCAGATGCTGCACGGCTTCAGCAGCACCATCACTGCCCACGATGTGCAGGAGGGGGGCCGCGAAGTGCTCACCGGCGACGACGAAGGCAGGCTGCGTATATGGGATGTGCACAACGCCCGTATTAAAACTTCTATCAAAGGGCATAGCAAAGAAGTTACCCAGGCCTCGTACCTGCACCATAGCCCGCGTATGCTCACCGGCTCTATGGATGGCACCGTGCGTATGTGGGACGCCACTGTACCCAAACCTCTGTACACCGTGGAGGGTATTCCCGGTGGTGTAAAATCATGCACCTTCACCGCCAACGATTCACTCCTCTTCACCACAAGCTATAACCTAATGTACCGTACCGACCTGCGTAAAAGCACCGACGGCACCCGCACCGGCCGGCAGGGCGGCCGTCTGGAGCAATTCGATAATGCGGGCTTCTGCCTCCACGATGCCTTTTATTATACCATCGGCAGGGATGCGTTCACCTTGTTCAACCTCACAACCCAAAAGCAGGTGTTCAGCTTCAGCAAGAACGAAAGTTTTTTTCATGAACCCTGCTTCAGCATCGCCGGCGACCGGGTGCTGCTGTGTTCCATCAGCGAAGAGGTGTATGTACTCTCCGTACCCGGTGGCAAGCAACAGCTAAAAATAAATTCCGGATCGGATTGGCTCATGGGCGCTGAGTACCGCGATGAAGACCGTAAAATAGTAACCTATAGCCGGTACGGGGAAGTGGCCGTATGGGATGCCGTCACCGGTACCTTCCTCGACTCGGTGAAAATAAATTTCGACAACGAACTGTATCACCGTGTAAGTAATGACGCTACCCGACTGCTGCTCATCACCAAAACACGCCTCGTGGAAGAATACGATATTGCCACAAAGAAAAAGCTGCCATCCACCGGCATCGACCTGTTTCGTTACAACCTTCACGATACGCTGATGTATTGCGTGGACGAAGCCGAGCTGCTCATGTTCAACCTCAAAAACGCATCGTACATTGGCAGCTTCATCAACGTGGATACTACCGGCAACCTGGTGCTGCTGCGCAACGGGTACTACTTCGGCGATAAAAGCAGCACGCGCCGTTTACATTATGTGAAGAACGGCAATATCATCACCTTTGAACAGCTCGACATAAAATACAACCGACCGGATAAGGTGCTGGAAGCGGTGGGCTGCACCGATACTGCCCTCATCAACAGCTACCGCAAAGCCTACTTCAAGCGTATTAAAAAACTGGGGGTCGACACCTCCGATTTCAGGGAAGGATACAGCGTGCCCGAGTCGGACATACAGCAACGGGAACAACTGGCCTACGAACAACCCGACGATACCCTGCGTCTGCATATCACCTCGGCCGATAAAACATACACCCTCGATCGCTTCAACGTATGGGTGAACGAGGTGCCCGTGTTCGGGCAGCGGGGCATACGCCTGCGCAAGCTACGCACCAAAACCTTCGACACCGTGGTGACCGTGCGCCTCTCCAAAGGCATGAACCGCATCACCTGCTCGGTCATCAACGTGAACGGCACCGAAAGCTACCGCACCCCTTTGGTGTTGCACTACGAAGGGACGCCCGGCAACAACACGAAAAAAGGCACCCTCTATTTTGTGGGCATTGGCATCGATCATTTTGCCGATAAGGAATACAACCTGCAATACAGTACCAAAGATATTCGCGACTTGGCCCTGAAGTTTCGTGAGAAGGCAGGGCCCGGCATCAGCATCGATACCCTCTTCAACGAACAGGTAACGGTGGAACGGGTGAAGGCCCTGAAGAAGAAACTGGCGGCTTGCAATGAGAACGACCGGGTCATCATCTCGTATTCGGGGCACGGACTTCTGAGCAAGGACTACGATTATTACCTCTCTACCTACGGTGTGGATTTCAGGCACCCCGAGGTGAACGGGTTGCCGTATGAAGAGCTGGAGAACCTGCTCGACAGCATACCGGCCCGCATGAAGCTGCTGCTGATCGATGCCTGCCACAGCGGGGAGGTGGATAAGGAAGAATCGTTCACCATGGCCCGCACGGCCGACTCCCTCGGTCTTTCGGCAGCCAAGGGCAGCAAGCTGCTGGTAGAAGCCGGTGAGCAGCAGGTAGGGCTCACCAACAGTTTCGAGCTGATGCAGAGTCTGTTTGTGAACGTGGGCAAAAGCACCGGGGCCACCATTATATCGGCAGCGGCCGGAAACCAGTTTGCTCTGGAACGGGGCGACCTCAAAAATGGGGTGTTCACCTATGTGATACTGCAGGCCATGAATACCGATACGCCCTTGCGCATCAGCGAGCTGAAGAAGCAGGTGAGTGAGCGGGTGGAACAGATCACCAGGGGATTGCAAAAACCTACCTTCCGCAACGAAACCCAGGAAACCGACTGGGAGTTGTGGTGAGAAGGCTGAGGTCAAGGCAAAGGTTGAGAGGAATTAAAAATGAAGAATGAGGGATGTTGAGTGAAGAGTAAAGCGAACATGCAGGGGCGGGTCGCGACCCGTCCATCACGTGAAGGCAGAATCATAGCATAGGATGGAAGACAAACCTTTTGTGGTTACTTGTGAAGACCTTTCCTAAAGATGGGTAATCTAAAATATCTCGCAGAGAACGCAGAGGGCGCAAAGAACGCAGAAGGCGAAGACAATGCAGCTATGTATGCTAAGGTAGTGGTTATGAACATCCATTTACTTTTTACCATTTACCAATAATGTTTAGGAGTTTAGGGTGTAAAGTTTAGGGGAAGACAAGGCTAAGAGGAATAAAGAATTAAAAATGAATAATGCCGACTGAATCAAAAGCTGTATTCTCCATTTACTATTAACTATTCATTGTTGTCCGGTAAAAAAATAAAAAGGGAAACCTGAGTTTCCCTTCTATGGTGTATTTTTGAGTTACCACACCAAAAAACACAACCATGAACAAAGGTACAATTTTTACCGGACAGCCAATTTTTTACCCAGGTTCTTTCGCTAATACCAAAATCTATTGTAAAAGAAGTTTGTAAAAGACATCAATCTGATCATTATTCTAAGAAATTCTTCTTTCATGACCATCTAGTTACTATGCTTTTTTCTTCTTTCCATTCCTGTTCCGGATTTCCGGGATTGCGTGTGAAGTGATTACGGGAATGCAAGCTGAAGGCGACAGATTGAGACATCTTGGGTTAAAAAACACACCTCGTAAGAGTACGCTGGCCGATAGCAATGTGAAACGATCGCCAAAGCCTTTGAGGAGTTGTTTCATCAATTAGTGTCTCATTTTTATAAAAGTTTACCGGACAGCCGATCCAAAAACGATATCAGACGACTATTTATTATTGACTCTACGACGTTTACTCTTTTAGCAGCGAATGCGCGGAGCTGGTACTTATGGCTTAAATGGCAAGAAAAAGGGGGAGCTAAAGCACATGTAGTGCTGGATTCACTAACAGACACCCCTGTATTCATTAGGATAACAGAAGGCAGAATGTCTGATAAAACGTTCCTCAACCATTTAAATATTCCTTCCAATTCCTGACTGTTGTCTTAGATAGCGGTACAATCAATACAATACCTTTTCGGGCTGGTCACGTAATGATATCAGGTGGTTCACAAGATTAAATAATGCTGCGGTTTATGAAACAATGGAAGAACTTCCTTTAGCGGAAGAGCAGATTGGATTGGGTGTCTTGGATGATCAAATAATTAAATTAGGAAATCCGAAGACACGTAAGCAAACACCGCTGCAGGACGCACGATTAGTTCATTGATATTGGGATAAAGAATCAAAACGCGAATTTCTATTTGTCACCAATGATTTTACAAGTACACCTTATGAGGTGGCTGAGATGTATCGTCGCCGATGGCAAATAGAAATGTTTTTTAAAAGACTCAAGCAAAACTTCCTCTCAAATGCTTTTTAGGCGACTCTGAAAATGCAATCCGTATTCAAATCTGGTGCAGTTTGATAAGTGACTTATTGATCAAGGTCGTAATGGATAAAATGCAGACAAAAAGGAAATGGTCATTCGCAAATCTCAGCGGACTTATTCGAATCCATTTAGGTACCTATATCAATCTGTGGGCATTCCTGAAAACCCTGAAAAATCATTACTTAAACTATAAACCACCGGATCGACCTATTCAAACAACGTTATTTTAGGGGGCTTACTTTTTATAGCGGGAACTCAAGTCAATGGAATTAAGGCTTTCAGCTCATTAATCCATCGTTTCTAACTTTTACCGGACAGCAATGATTAACTATTTACTTTTTACCATCGACCACCTACCACCTACCCCCCGATAGCTTCGGGGTACCATCGACCATCGACCACTTCTCTCCATTTCCGGAATAAAATAATAATGGGCTGATACTGTTTCCTTTATAAACTATTTTCCGATGATCCTGCGTTTGGTCATGATTTTTCCATCAAACCCTGTTACATTGCGAGTTCTACTGCAAAAAAAAAGCGTAGAAAAAGTCCCAAACATTAACTGATTAATTTTTTAAATTTCTTATGACTGTATCTCTATTCCCTCAACGGGTACGCGTATGCGTTGCCCACAACCCATCATCGCATGTGAGCGATTCTGTTCATCGAAAAGCGCGGGTTCTTATGCAACTTTCGGCTTTTCTGTTTGTCCTTCTGTTCTCTTTCTCGGTAAAGGCACAGGTCACCATCAACGGATCGGGAAGCTACGCCACCATTTCGGCCGCCGTAGCCGCCGCCGCTGCCGGTGACGTGATCACCGTGTCTCCCGGCATCTACAATGAAAATGTGCAGGTGAACAAAAGCCTTACCATTCAATCTTCCGCCGGCCGCAGCAGCACCATTGTGAATGGTTCGGCTACCGGTGCCCTGGGTACTTTTCAGATCACCGCCTCCAACGTTACCATTGGTGGATTCGGAAAAGGATTCACCATTCGGGGGTACGACAGCCCGAGCCCGGGTATTGAATATGCCGCCGTGTATATTCAGGGAGCCCGCAGCAATGTAACCCTTCGTGAAAATGAAATTGTAGCCAACGGAGAAGCGGCCCTGCTTACCGAATTCGGACAGGCCGTAAACGGACTCGTGGTAAATGCCAACATCATTTCCGGTAAAACCTTTATGGGTGCCATGGCCGGCGATTGTGGTTTTGCCAATCAGTTCACCGCCTACAACGTGCCCCGTCAGTTAGCTTTGATCCAGGCCGGATCGGGCATCACCTTCACCAGCAATATCATCAACGGGGTAGCCGGCAGTGCCTCCAGCGTAACCGCTTGTTCCTCATTCGGACAAGGCAATACCTGTGTTACCATTGATGCCAGCAATGTGGTGATCAGAGGCAATACCTTTGCCGCTACATCGGCCCGCTTTGCAGGTCAGTTGCGCGTACGGGGTGTGAATGCGAGCATCTCCTGCAACACCTTCAACAATACCAATATGGGCCCGGCCTGTGCCCTTATCAACTTCAATGCTTCCTTAACAGCCCTCACCGGAGGTGCCAATCCCAATTCCCTGGCCGGTGTGGCTGCCAACAACAGCTTTATCAACGGAGGTGCCTACTTCACCGGCGCTACCGATATATGGCTTAGTTCCGCACAGGTAACTGCTATGTCGCAAACCCCTATTGCCTGTAACACCACGCAGCTTGCCAATGTTACCAATGTAAATACCGGTGAAATGTTCTGCTCCATACAAGCAGCTATTAACGATGCCAACACCGTGAACGGCCATACCATTTTAGCCGGCCCCGGTATGT
>JBGAVF010000175.1:0-6476 GCA_044228315.1 Bacteroidia bacterium
TATCCGTAACCATACCCGTATCCATATCCGTATTTTGAGTTGTTGGTATTGGAATCGTTCAGTAACAAACAGCAATTTTTAATTTTACCTCCCGTGTATACTTCATTGATAGTATTGAGGAAAAACAATCGGGAATAATTTTCACGCAACACATAAATATTTATATCGGCATGCTGCATCAATATAAGGCCATCCGTAACAAGCCCGATGGGTGCTGTATCGATAATTACATAATCATAACGCAGCTTCATGGCGTTAATAAGCTGCATCATGCGGTCGCCCAGCAGCAACTCCGATGGATTCGGTGGTACTGGTCCTGCCGTAATGATATCCAGATTCAGAATATCTGTTTTCTGAATGATATCATCTTCGCTGGCTTTGGAGATCAGATAGGTACTTATTCCAACCGAGTTGTTCAGGTGGAAATCATCGAAGATCTTTGGCTTGCGCATATCCAGACCAATCAGCAATACTTTTTTCTCACTGATTCCCAGCACCGAAGCCAGGTTCATGGCACAGAACGTTTTCCCTTCACCGCCAATAGTTGAAGTCACCACAATTATTTTGGAACCCTGACCCGGCGAAATATACTGTAAGTTGGTTCGCAAACTTCGGAACGCTTCACTGATCTGAGATTTGGGATTGTCTTTAACAACCAGTTTTGTAGGTTTTATACTATGGCTTATCATGCCTACCACAGGAATGGTAGTACTTTTTTCGAGTTGAATTTTATTCCGGATCTTATCATCGAAGAACTGACGAAGGAAGATGAGTACTGCAGGGATGGTGATACCAATAAAGAGCGCGATTATAAGGTTCTGCTTGCGTTTCGGACGGATCAAACCGTTGTTGAATGCTTCATCAAGTACCTTGTTGTCCGAAATGGTTCCGGCTTTGGCAATACCGATTTCAGCCTGTTTCTCCAGCAAATACGTGTAAATTTTTTCGCTCAGGGCCATTTTACGGCTAAGGTCCAGAAACTTACGTTCGGTTTGAGGAATGCGGCTCAACAGCAATTTGAATTTTGCGATCTGTTCGGTAATACCGGTAAGCCTGATCTGAAAATTTTTCTTCAGATTAAACATATTATTCAACAACACGGCTTTGCTGTTCTCTATTTCCTGTTCAAGGGCAATGATCTGAGGGCTGGTGCTTTTGCTTTCAAACAACAACTGCTGTTTTCTAACCTGAAGGTCGCGGTGTTTCTGAATAAGCAACGACAGGGTTGGGTCGCTAACACCCAGTGTAGCCGGAGCCAGGTTTGCCAGGTCTTTATTCGATGTAATATAATCGGTAATGAAAGAAAGGATCTTCAGTTCCGTTTCTGTTTTGAATTTATCGGTTTCAAGGGCTTCCAGTTGCGACGAAATACTGGTGGCCTCTTCCGACAGGTTTATGATTCCTTTTACTTCCCGGAAACGTTGAAAACTATCCTGTCCGATGGTGAGGTCGGCCGATATTTCATTGATCTGATCTTTAATGAATTTAATTGTGTTGTTTGCGATCAGGTTCTTTTCATCAATGCCGTACCGTATATACGTTTCATTGATCTTATTCAGTACATCTATACCCCGTTCCGGAATGGATTCTTCAAGACTGCTTTGTATGATGCTGGTCTCTTTTACAATGCTGAACGATACCAGTGACTTGTATCTGCTTACCAGTGACTGTACGCTGTTGAAGGTGAATTTGAATTTTTTCTGGTTCAGTTCTTTATAATCCTGGGTGGAATATTCATCATTCTTAAAAACCTTGAGTATATAATTCCTGGTTTTGATCTCTTCCCCGAATTTGTGGCGCGTGAATTCATTCTCCGTTTTTAACTCATAGGTTTCGTTATCAATCAGGTTCAGGTAAAACCAGCGACCGTATTGCCCGCTGTCGAGCATTGTGCCATTCACAACAAAGGGCGTGTTTTTATAGATCTCCGATTCTTGCACCCTGCCGATCGCTATGTAGGTTACATTGAGGTTGAGGTCACTGATCACATCCTTGAACATGGTTCGTGAACGAAGCACATTCAATTCGGTAGATAGCGGCCTTCTCGCATCAGGCATACCCAGGTCTTCCCTGATAACATCCCCTGCACTTTTTGAATACCCTTCTTTCAGCAAAAGGGTGGAATTGATATTGTAATAGTTGGTGGAGTAGTAATTGATGACATAACCTATACTCAGAGAAACGAAGATGCTGAGCAGGAAAATATACCAGTTCCCTATGATCAGGTTGAGAAACGGGCGGATATTATATTTCTCCTCAATAATGTTCTTCTTTGTTTCGTTCTCTTCTTCAAACATAATTACTTAAGGATAAATATCATGGTTGTTACAAAGGCACTGATGGAACTCACAAAGCTGGCTACAGTGAGTGATGCGCTTAAATTGCTTTGCACAGCTTTACGACGCACCGGTTCGATATATACAATATCGTTCGAGTTCAGGTAATATCCCTCCGATTCAATGATATGTATATCGGTGAGGTCAAGATAATACACCATTTTGTTACGTATCACTTTGATATTCTTGCGGTTTCCGTAATCAGTGAGGTCTCCGGCCGAGGCAATTGCATCGAGTACAGTGCTGTTTTCCATGGTAAGTGCCTTCATTCCCGGACTTTTTATTTCCCCTAACAAGGTAACTTTAAAACTTACCAGCTGAATATTTACGAGGGGTTGTTTAAAGTAAACTCCGGCTCTCTGCATCAGGGAATCGGTACAGCCCGACATGCTTAATCCCCCCACTTTAATGGTGCCCAGAACCGGGATTTCAACCGAGCTATCGGCCTTAACCTGAATAGCGCTGATGCCATCCTTGGTATTCAACAGTTGTGAAGCTGTTTGCAGCGGGGTGCTGATCGAAATGTTCAAGATATCACCCGGCGCAATAATGTGATTTGAAATGGTGCGAAAAGGGATGTTAGCCTGATGGGTCTGCTTATTTTTTTCCTGAAAATAGGCCAGATCTTTCAGGCTCGTGCATGAGTTCAGAATGAATATGCTGATGAGGAGAAAAAAAAGGTTGCGTTTCGCCATTTTTAAAAGGGTGCAAATATAATAATAAATGGGGCGAACCACCCCCTTTTCGGCCGGAATATAAAACAAAAGCCGCCTTATGAGTACATAAAGCGGCTTCCGGTATTCGTGTGTGATTTCTTATTTCACCCCATGCATCATTTTAATCAGGAAACGGTATCCGGCAAATAAGATAAGTGAAGCTGTACCGCTCAATACAATGAAAACCATAAAAAACGTGTACAGGTTGTCGATCTGGATTCCGAAGAAGGTCGGAATTGTGGTGGCAGCCTCCTCCCCTGCTCCCGGAGGGATCAGTTCGCTGAGGGTTCCGGCAAATTTATTGGCCGCTGCATTGGCAAGAAACCAGGTCCCCATCAGCAACGAAGAGAAACGCAGCGGGGCCAGTTTTGATACCATCGAAAGACCGATCGGTGAAAGGCAGAGTTCTCCCATTGTATGTAAAATATACAGTACAATAAGAAATACCATTGAAATTTTGGTTGACTGGCTGATACCATGAACGCCATAGGCAATAACCATATATCCCAAAGAAAGCAAGAACAAACCAATGGCCATTTTCAATGGTGAAGGAGGCTCCAGGTTACGCTTGTGTAAACCCAGCCATAAAGAGCTGAATAATGGTGCCAGCAGGATGATTCCGAGTGGATTTACCGATTGAAACCAACTGGCCGGAAATTCATTTTTTGCAAAGTCGGCGATATACCCCATGCCGAATAAAGCCACCAGCGTAACCGAAAGAATTCCGGTGATTACATATTCAACCATTTTCTTCCATTCAAAAAACCAGGCCAACCCTTTTGTGAGAAAATAGGAAATGCCGAGCCCGGCTGCTAGGATGATCCATCCCGGCACATATATGTTTACATCGCGGTTTACCTGTTTATCGGCAAACAGGGTTAATGAAGCGCCGGCTTGTTCAAAACAGGCCCAGAAAAAGATCACAAAGAAAGCCAGGATGAAGATCACAATGATACGCTGACGTTCATCGCTCACCAGCGACTTATCGCTAAGGATCACTATAGGCATAACAACCATAGCACCATAAATCAGAATCCCGATGGGGTCAAAACTGATCTGGCTTTTGAATTTGAACAAGGCAAACATAGCCAACGCAATGACTACGATTATTCCCCACATGCTCATTGGCATTTTGGCTTTCGGCATGCCCAGAGGCTCTCCTTCGGCAGAAACCAGATGTTTATTTTTCAGCAATTCAAATGAGATAATACTGATCACCATACCTATACCGGCGGTAAGAAAACCATACCGGAAATCACCCACAATGCCTGTATCGCCCAATGTACCGCAAATGAGAGGCGAAAAGAAGGCCCCCAGATTAATACCCATATAGAAAATGGTAAAAGCAGCATCCACGCGGCTGTCACCGTTTGGATACAACTGCCCTACCATGGTGGAGATATTCGGTTTGAAGAAACCGTTACCCATAATCAGGAACGTGATACCAATCAGCATTAACCCCATTTCGGAACCAGTGCCAAGGCTGCTGCCACTGAAAAACAACATGAACTGCCCGATGGCCATCAGAATACCTCCGTAAAGAATACTTCGGCGGTTTCCCCAGTACCTGTCACTTAAATAACCGCCGAGTAAAGGGGTAAGATATACCAGACCGGTAAAGCTTCCGTAAATATTCGAACCCTCTTTGCTGGTGAGAAGCAGTGCTTTGGTAAGAAATAAAATGAATATGGCACGCATGCCATAATAGCTGAATCGCTCCCACATCTCGGTAAAGAAGAGCAGATAAAGCCCTCTCGGGTGTCCTTTTTGTTCGTCCTGTGACATATTATTAATTGGTTTTAAAAATGGCAATTAAATTAAAAAATATCAATTAATGGTATCAAATCCGCAATATGGAATCAATACGGACGGAATTTTAATGCCTTCCGGAGTCTGGTTGTTTTCGAGCAAAGCAGCCACAATACGCGGCAACGCCAGTGCCGACCCGTTCAGTGAATGGGCCAGTACATTTTTACCGTCTTTGTTTTTATACCGGCATTTCATCCGGTTGGTCTGGAATGCCTCGAAGTTACTGGTACTGCTTACTTCCAGCCATTTTTCCTGAGCCGCACTGAACACCTCGAAATCGTAGGTAAGGGCCGAATTAAAACTCATATCGCCTCCGCACAGGCGCAGAATGCGGTATGGCAACTCGAGCTTGCGTAAAAGACCCTGAACGTGGGCCACCATCTCATCCAGCACCTGATAACTGGTATCGGGTTGCACAATTTGTACGATCTCAACTTTATCGAACTGATGAAGCCGGTTCAGGCCGCGTACATGGGCTCCGTAGCTTCCTGCCTCCCGACGGAAACAAGGGGTATAGCCCACATTTTTCTGAGGCAACTGATCTTCTTTTAAGATCACATCGCGGTAAATATTGGTGATGGGTACCTCAGCAGTTGGAATAAGATACAATTCATCCAGTCCGGCAAAATACATCTGTCCTTCTTTATCGGGTAATTGCCCTGTACCGAATCCGCTGTCTTTGTTGATGACAATAGGTGGCTGAATTTCGTAATAGCCGGCGGCCAGAGCCTCATCCAGAAAGAAATTGATGAGGGCACGCTGCAAACGGGCGCCTTTTCCTTTGTAAAACGGAAAACCGGCACCGGTAACTTTATTGCCCAATTCAAAATCAATAATATCGTACTTTGAAGCCAGTTCCCAATGCGGAATGGCCTGCGGATGCAATGCCGGTATGGCCCCTTCCTGAAATACGTTCAGGTTTTCTTCGGGTGTTTTGCCTTCCGGTACCGAGGCATGAGGCAGGTTGGGAAGTTTCACCAGTTGCTCAAACAACTGCTGTTCAAGGGCATTGAGTTTATCTTCGAAGGTTTTCTGTAAGTCGCGCAGGGTGGTGCTTTTCGCTTTCATGGCTTCTGCTTCGGCCTGCTTGCCGAGTTTCATCAGGTTGCCGATTTCTTTGGCAAACACATTCATCTCGCTTTTGTTGCGCTCTGCCTCTGTCTGTATTTTTCGTTTTTGCTCATCGAGGGATAGAATTTCATCCACTACGCTCAATTCACTAAAATTCTTTTTCTTCAATCCGGCGATAACAAGCTCTTTTTGCTCACGGATCACTTGTAGTTGTAACATAATTGGTAAATAATAAGGTAAAAATGTGCTAAAAGACTTATTCAGTCCTGCTTCTTCAGGTTGTAAAAATATTAAATAATTGCATATTGTACCGCTTCCCGTCATTTTCAACAGGTTCCTGAAATGGATGTGGCCAGGCTGGCTGGGAAATCCGTTTTTATTATTTTCAATTGCCCTGTATCTTCGCTCCCTTATTATGAAGCAATCCGAAATAAAATTTACTGTACATCTGGATGATGAAAGTATTCCGTATGCCATGGACTGGGAAGCCACCGATGCCGGTGAATCGAAACGGCCCACAAAAGCTGTAATGCTAAGCATGTGG
>JBGAVF010000176.1:0-6412 GCA_044228315.1 Bacteroidia bacterium
TGGTGCAGGTATCGTTATAGGTGGCGGTGGTGGTTTGTGTTCCATAAGCGCAAATGCCAACGGTAGGGAAAGTGGAAGTCGTGGTTCCGGTGCCGTGTACATTACAATAGGAGATGGTATTTTTATCATTACCGTTGTTGTTGGTGGCACTGGCGCTATTGATAAAGATAACCCCGGCAGCGGTAGTGAGTGCGGGCACCGAAACGGTATTCTGTCCCTGCACGTCGCAATAGGTGATCGTATTGAAAGAGGCATCATTGGTGATCTTTATAGCAACACCGGCAGCATTGGTATTGATGATATTCAGTACAATGGTGGTCCCGGTTCCGCCGGCACGTCCGTCAATGGTAACATACGTGGCGCCATTCAGCAAAAGGGTAGCGATTGCGTTGGCACTGCTGATGCTTACTCCGCTGCTGGAGGCTGATGGAATTATTCGTACCGTATTCGTGGCCGAAGCCCCGCTGATGGTATTGATGGAGATCGGAAACGTTTCTGAAGTGCTGTAGGTTGCATCGGTAAGGGTAAAGGTTACCGGGCCGCTCACGCCATTGGTATTCAAATCGGTTATAGCCGCCGTAAGGGTGGTGTAGGTTTGCCCGGAGCCTACGTTATAGTTTCCGTTCAACGGCACCGCCAGAAGCGGGGCTGACGACAGAATAAAAAAGAGCACCATCAAGAACGGATTGCGATTGCGAAAGGATGGATGTATGAGGGGGTAAATATTTTTCATGGGACGGAAAGATATAAGAACGTGAATAAAAATTAATCAGCGTTGTAATGCTGTTTCAGAATCCGTTCAAAGATAAAAAAACCAATATAAAAAAAGCCCCGGGGCATTTTTCGATGCCACGGGGCCGGGATTTTAATACGGGCAGTATATTAGTTTTTAATGAATCGTGTTGTCCATATCAAATCGTTGTTGCCGTTGGTAAGCATAAGCAGATACACGCCTTCCGTTAGTTCTGAAACAGGAATAGTTCCTGTGTTTTCCCCGCTGAGAATACACACACCGGCAGTGTTGTAAATGGTATAAAACAATTTTTGGCCTGAAAGTGTGGGTGTATTCAGGCGTGTGTTTACCGGATTGGGGTAAACTTTTGCTTGCCCTAATGGTATCTCATTGATGCCGGTAGCCGGGGTTGTATCGTTTACCCAAAGCTGTCCGTTGTTGTTGTATTTTATCACAAAGCAATCGTTGTTGCCGGCACTTGACAAATTTAGAGAAGCCGATGAAGGGTCCACATCGGCATTGGTGCCATACAGTTGCCCGGTGATAATGGGATTGTTCTCCTGATCTACCGAGAGCCCGGCGCAAATGCTGTTGGCAGTGCTGCCGGTACCTCCGAAATTCAGTGCCCAATAACAGGTGGAGAGTGCGTTGTTATATTTTGCCAGAAAAACATCGGCGGTGCCGGATACTGCGGTGCGTGAAAGGGTGCCGAAGGTGGCCGTGCCGTTCATCCATCCGGCTACATACACGTCGTTGTTTTTATCAAACTGGATCCGGTGTCCGCCATCGCCCCCTCCGCTGTTCATGCCCACAGCATACCGTAGATTTCCATTGGCATCGTAAGAAGCAATGTACAGGGCCGAATTGCTGATGTTGGTGGTTCCTGTACCGGGGTCGAAATCAACCGCACCGGTGCCGCTCAGCCGTCCGGTGAAATACGGGTTGCCGTTGTTGTCGCAACGCAATGCACCGGGTGAAACAAGATCACCGGCCGGTCCGCCGACTTTTTTTACCCAGACTAAACTGCCGTTTGTTGCATTGTAACGGGCAATGAAAATATCGGTGAGGCCGCTGCTGCTGAGCGTGGTGGATGTACCCAGGGGATTGAAGTCAATAGCGGTTCCTCTGAAATTACCGGCTACATACAGGTTCCCGTTGTCATCGAGGTCGCAGGTAGCATATCCTTCATTAAAAACACTGGTGCACTGGGCATCCAGCATCACCACCCACTGGCATATCCCGTTGCTGTTGTACCGGGTAATGAACAACCCCGAAAGGGTATCGGGCAAGGTATAATTCATGGCGGTACCTAACGGATTGAAGTTCATGGTTCCATGAAAGCCTCCTACCACATAGCTGTTTCCGCTGGCATCCGTGGCAATATCCCAGGCTCGTTCCTGTGTGTTGGCACCGGTGTTTCCCAGTCCGAAGGCCCATACGTAATTTCCATCCTTATCATATTTGGCCACGAAGCAATCTTCATTGCCCTGGGTGGCTACGGTACCTCCGCCGGCCGGATTGAAACTGGCATTCACAGGGCCGGTGTTGGCCGTGCTGCCGAAATAACCGGTGATATAAATGTTCTTGGCGGCATCACAGGCAATGCCATGCGGTGCCTCGCTGGTTAAATTCCCACCGAAGCTTTTGGCCCATAACAACTGTCCGTGCCGGTTGTATTTGGTAAGTGCAATTTCTGTAGGAACACCTGTTGCGGTAAGGTTGGTGGTTCCATTCGGGTTCACATTAATAGTATTCTGAAAAAGTGCGCCGTTGATGTAGTTGGTGTCGGCATCTACGGCACTGGCTTTCCCGTATTCCATGCCCGGGCTGCTGTAAAGCATCGCAAGGCGGTTCTGTGATCGGGCACCAACCGTCATCAGCAGGGTAAATACGGTAATAAGTAAAATTGGTTGCTTCATTTCTGTATGTGTTATGTAAAATAATACTGCAAATGTAAAGTAAATGGATAAATAAGCAATACAGAAATAAAGTTATGACAAAAAAGCTACATTTGTGCAGTATAATCCCGAAGAAGTATGCAAGGCAAGAAAGTAGTAGCACTGGTTAATTATTTCGAACAGTTTCATGCCGAGACCGGAAAAGATGATATCAAGGAATTTTCGGTGTGGCTTAACCGGAATTTGTATGGGCCCGAGACGAGCCAAAACAAAAACAACAGCAGTATTGAAGACAACCGTTTGATGGTATGGAACATACACCGGCTGTCAAAGTATTTCCGCTGGCATGCCAAAAGTGTGCTTAATGCCAATGGATTGAGCAGTATGGATGAATACTTTTTTCTGGTTTCCATTCTTAAACGTGGCACCCCGGCCAAGAATGAAGTATATAAGGATACCATTTCGGAACTTACCACCGGCACCCAAATGATGAAGCGCCTCATCGAAATTGGTATGGTGAAGGAAGTGGTTGATAAGAACGATAAGCGTATCAAGCGGGTGGAACTCACCGCCAAAGGCAAGCGTACCCGTGAAAATATCTTCGAACAATCTAAGAAAGATCTGCAGCTGAAGGCCGGCAACTTATCGGTCGCAGAAAAGAAACAACTGAAATCATCGTTATCCTATCTTGAAAAATTTCACACCGAGATATATCAGCAGGATGGTGATAAATCACTGGATGAGATTCTGAAGAAATACCGGTTGCAATAATTCGTGAAGACTCACAGAGTGATGTGATGGTCGAAGCCTTTCAGGTATTTTGTATCAGCGAAAAATAAATGGGCATGCCAATAGTAATATTAACAGGAAATGTAACAGCCAGTGCCATGGGTAGAAAGAGTCCGGGGTTTGCCTTCGGAACTGAAATTTTCATGGCAGCTGGAACCGCAATGTAAGACGCACTGGCTGCCAGAATCGCAAAAATAAAACGATTGGACGGTTCGTGTGTTACAAGGGAGCTGGCGAGCGCAACAACACTGCCGTTGATGAGTGGTATCACCAAGGCAAAGAGGAGTGGAAACCATCCGAACGAAAAGAAAGCCTTGAGTTTGCGTCCGCTGCTGATGCCCATATCGAGAAGAAAGATAGCCAGAAATCCCTTGAAAATATCGTTTGTAAAAGGTTTTATCCCTTCTGCTTGTTTGGCATTGGCAATATAGCCAATAAGCAAACTGCCAAGGATCAACAGCACACTGCCGTTGGTTAAGGAGTGTTTTATGGCGGAGCGCTTATCGATGGTATGACTTTCTTCCCGGTTAAAAAAGGAGATCAGCAACAAGCCAACGATGATGGCAGGTGATTCCATGAGCGCCATAATGGCAACCATATGCCCGTGTAGTGTTAGCTGTTGTGATTCAAGATAAGAGACGCCGGTTACAAACGTCACTGCACTTACCGACCCGTAGGCTGCGGCGATGGCCCCAGCATCAAATACACTGAGTCTTCGTTTCAGAATGAAAAAGGTATACAGTGGAATGAGGAAGGAGATGCCCATGCCAAAAAGCATCGACCACCCGATTTCCATGGTAAACAATTCATGCGACAGCTCCTGACCTCCTTTAAATCCTATGGAAAACAACAGATATAGAGAAATGAATTTGGAAGAATTCGGTGGTATTTCCAGGTCACTTTTTAAATACACGGCAAGGATTCCAAGTACAAAAAACAGCAGCGCCGGATTGGTAATGTTTTCAATGAGGAGAGTATAATTCATGCGAAGGGTAGAAGAAAGTAAGTAAACTATTTTTTAAAATGGCAGGGGTTTCGTAACAATGGCATAGCATATTTCGGACTTTTGGGTTGGTTTCCATGTGTCAATCCGCACCTACAACCGACGGAGAACTGTCAGCGATGAATCCGGTTACTGGCTATGCTGCGTAAGGCACCGATAGTCGACAGCAGAGCCAGTGAAAAGAACAGTTTACTATGAATGTAATTGCCGGTATTTATTGCAAAAGCAACAAAGGCAATGGCAATGATGAGGTAAAGCGTGTTTTTTAACGGTATCATTGGTGTAATTAATTTATTCGATGGTGATTTGGGCATGTACAGAAAGCATTTTATGATCAGTGTTCAAATGATTGCGAAGGAGATGCAGCTCGTTTTGAAGATTACGGATTTTCGTTTCCCTGAATTTTATATCCTCTTCCGTAAGCTCTTTATGGATCCGTGTTTCGTGGTACTCTATTTTAATCTGTATCATACGGCTGATCAGATCCAGTGCGTCTTGCGGAGAAAATTCTCCTTGTATCAGTGATAGGTTCATATAGTAATATTGGTATTTGTTATTGTCCTTGTCCCAGTGAATAAGCGGATGTGCCGTTAAAGGCATACAGGTTTTCTGTTTTTACGATATCGATATTTTCATCAATGGCCTCTTGCAGAATTTTTACTATGGATGTTTTTGAGATATCAGTGCCTTTATCCGGTTTGAAACGGCATCGCCAGTGATCGGTACAAAAGGTCTCCTGGAATCCGTTGGGCCATACTTTTATGCCCCGGTTGGTGATCAGGGTAAGTTTCATAGAATCGTTTTCGAGTTTTTTCACATGGTGTGCCAGTTCATCGGGGTTGGTTCCATGCCAGTGAATAAATACATCAATCCCTTCCAGCTCTTTTTTCAACGCAGGTTTGCGCTGGTATTTGGGCAGCTTCAGGGGAGATTCGGATCCATATTGAACAGGTGCAAGCACTTCCGGTTTTTTACCAAGGTTGGCAATAACAGCCTGCGCAAATTCACGGGTTCCTGCTACCTTTCGGCTTATCCCTTTTTTATAAATATCGCGGGTATGTATCCCGTCTTCCAGGGTTTTCAGCCAGGCATTTTGAATTTTCTCTGCTATTGCTGTATGCCCGATATGATTCAGCATCATCACCGCTCCTTGCAGCAGCCCCGATGGATTGGCTGTGTTCTTACCAGCAATATCAGGGGCCGAGCCATGAATGGCTTCAAACATGGCACATTCTTCACCAATGTTTGCCGAACCGGCCAGTCCAACCGATCCGGTGATCTGCGCTGCCACATCGCTCAACACATCTCCGTATAGATTCGGTGTTACGATCACATCAAAATATTCAGGTGTATCGGCCAGTTTGGCGGTTCCAATATCAATGATCATGTGTTCGTTTTCAATTTCAGGATATTCAGCCGCGATCTCATCAAAAACCCGGTGAAACAAACCGTCCGTTAGTTTCATAATATTGTCTTTCGTGAAACAGGAGACTTTTTTTCGTTTTTGCTGACGGGCATATTCAAACGCATACCGTACTATTTTTTCACAACCGGGCCGGCTGATGAGTTTCAGGCATTGTACCACTTCATCTGTTTGCTGGTGTTCAATCCCTGCATACAGGTCTTCTTCATTCTCACGGATAATCACCAGATCCATTACCGGGTGTTTTGTATTGACAAAGGGGTGCAGACTTACACAAGGTCTGACGTTGGCATACAGCCCAAGAAATTTCCGTGTACTCACATTCAGGCTTTTATATCCGCCTCCCTGTGGGGTGGTTATGGGTGATTTCAGGAACACTTTATTCCTTCGTATGGTTTCCCAGGCAGCGGGCGAAATGCCTGATGTGTTGCCCGACAGGTACACTTTCTCACCCACTTCAATTTCTTCTGTTTCCAGGTCGGCCCCTGCGGCCTTTAGGATTTCGAGGGTGGCATCCATTATTTCCGGACCTATGCCATCTCCTTTTGCAATAGTTATTCTGGTCA
>JBGAVF010000177.1:0-6410 GCA_044228315.1 Bacteroidia bacterium
AGGTTTATCGGCTGCCTATCATCTCACCCGCATGGGCCATACCGTGGAAGTATATGAAGCCGGGGATCATGCCGGTGGATTGCTCTGGACCGGTGTTCCCGACTACCGTCTCCCGAAAGATATTCTCGAAGCAGAGGTAAATCGCCTGCTGCAAATGGGTGTAACCATCCGTTACAACTACCGTGTAATGGATGTACTTTCCGAAAAACAGGCCGGACGTTTTGATGCGGTGTACCTTTCCATTGGTGCCCAGCTCATTCGTAAGGAAGAGTTCACACACGATAATTCCGTTGATATCACCGACGCCTTTTCATTCTTTTCTGAAATGAAAACCAATAGCACACGCTTTGCTAAAAAGAAAGTGGTGATCTATGGAGGCGGAAAACTGGCCCTGTATATTTCACGGATGATAAAACGTCTGGGCTCAGAAGCCTCGGTATATTTTTACGGAGACCAGAAGATGATGCCGGCCTATGATTATGAAACGGAAGATGCATTGGCGGAAGGTGTGGATGTGCAGCTTTTCAGAAGTATAAAAAGCATTGAAAAGAAAAAAATTCAGCTGGAGAAGATGAAAGTGGAAAAAGGGAAAGCAACCGGCACCAATGAATTTGAAACCACCGATGCCGATGTGCTCATCATCGCCAACCGGCAAGAGTCGGATTCCGGATTTACACGTCACCTCGAAGGCATTAAGGTGAACGACGACGGCACCGTAGTGATTGATGCACAACGTATGACGGGTTACGCAGGTGTATTTGCCGGTGGTGATATGCTGCCCGGTGAAAACCGCAGTTCTACCATCGCCATTGGTCATGGGAAAAAAGCAGCCCGTTATATCAACGGATACCTCTTCGAGCAATCCTATTCAAAAGGAGAAAAGCATGCTACGGCCAGTTACCGTAAGCTGCATATGTGGTATAAAACCGAAGCCCCTCAAAAAGAGCAGGACAAGCTGGAGCCTGCTGTTGCCATAAAAAGTTTTGATGAGGTGATCGCCGGATTGCAGGAACCCGAAGCCCGCTTTGAAGCACAGCGCTGCCTGAGTTGCGGAAACTGTTTTGAATGCGACGGATGTTTTGGCGCCTGCCCGGAAGATGCCATTATTAAACTGGGAAAAGGCAACCGGTATAAATTTAATCTGAATGCCTGCACCGGCTGTGCGGTGTGCTATGAGCAATGCCCTTGCCATGCCATTGAAATGATTCCTGAACCTGTTAATACAAGTACCGATGTCAAATAATAAAAAAATGATTGCCACCATTGATGGCAACGAAGCGGCCGCCTATGTGGCATACCGTATCAATGAAGTGTGTGCCATTTATCCCATCACCCCTTCTTCCACCATGGCCGAGCTGGCCGACGAATGGTCGTCGAAAGGTATAAAAAATATATGGGGCGCTGTACCCGATGTGATGGAACTGCAAAGCGAAGGAGGTGCCGCAGGTACCGTTCACGGCGCTTTGCAAACCGGCTCACTCACCACCACCTTTACCGCCTCTCAGGGCCTCATGCTGATGCTGCCCAACATGTATAAGATCGCCGGTGAACTCACCTCCGCGGTGTTTCATGTGGCGGCCCGTTCCCTTGCGGCCCAGGGCCTCTCCATCTTCGGCGACCACCAGGATGTGATGGCCGCCCGCACCACAGGCTTTGCCATGCTCAGCTCGGCCAGCGTGCAGGAAGCCCACGACTTCGCCCTTATTTCCCAGGTCGCTTCCTTAAAATCAAGAATACCGGTAGTGCATTTCTTCGACGGGTTCCGTACCTCGCACGAAGTAACCAAACTGGAACTGCTCAGCGACGATGACTTGAAAGCCATGATCCCCGATGAACTGGTGATCGCACACCGCAACCGCGGACTGAATCCGGAACATCCGTTCATTCGCGGTACGGCTCAGAATCCGGATGTGTATTTTCAGGGACGTGAAACCGTGAATACCTTCTACAACAATTTTTCAGGTATCGTAGAAACGGTGATGCACGACTTTGAAAAACTCACCGGCCGACATTATGAACTGTTTCAGTATACCGGAGCTGCTGATGCCGAAGAGGTCATCATCATCATGGGGTCGGGAGGTGAAACGGTAGCCGAAACCGTGGAAGCGCTCAATGCCAAAGGCAGCAAGACCGGCGTGATTCAGGTGCGCCTGTTCCGTCCGTTCTCACTCGAACACCTCATACGCGTCATCCCTGCTTCTGTAAAATCCATCGCCATCCTCGATCGTACCAAGGAATCGGGAGCTGCCGGTGAACCCATGTATCAGGATGTGCTCTCCACGCTGGTAGATGCCCTGCAACAAGGCAAACTGAATAAATTACCACGACTTATCGGCGGACGCTATGGCTTATCGTCGAAGGAATTTACACCGGCCATGGTGAAAGCCGTATTTGATGAACTGAAAAAAGATACTCCGAAGAACGGCTTCACCGTGGGCATCAACGATGATGTAACGCATACAAGCCTTACCTACGATCCTTCTTTCAAACTCGATGAATCGGCATGGCGTCAGGGCTTGTTCTTTGGTCTCGGTGCCGACGGTACCGTGGGCGCTAACAAAAACACCATTAAGATCATTGGCGAGAATACCGACCTGTATGCCCAGGGATATTTTGTGTACGACTCTAAAAAATCGGGCGCACGTACGGTGTCGCATCTGCGCTTCGGTCCAAAACCCATCCGTGCCCCGTATCTTATTTCCAAAGCTGATTTCATTGCCTGCCATCTGTTCAACTTTACCGAAAAGGTAGAGATGCTTACCTATGCCTCGGATGGAGCTACGTTTTTGCTGAACAGCCCGTACGGCAAAGATGAAGTGTGGGATAAACTGACAGGACAGGTGCAACGCAGCATCATTGAAAAGAAACTGAAGTTTTATGTGATCGATGCCACCACCGTGGCCCGGGATACCGGCATGAACGGTCGCATCAACACCATTATGCAAACCTGTTATTTTGCCCTGAGTGGTGTGCTGCCCCGTGAAGACGCGATCAAACAGATTAAAAAAGCCATTGAGAAAACCTATTTCAAGAAAGGGCAGAAGGTGGTTGACCAGAACTTCAAAGCGGTGGATGCCACACTGGCCAATTTGTACGAGGTGAATTATCCTGCTAAGGCAACAGCTGCTGAACATGAATTGTTGACAGTTTCGGCCAAGGCCCCTGACTTTGTAAAGAATGTGACCGCGGTGATGATGGCCGACCACGGCGATCAGCTTCCGGTGAGTGCCATGCCAATTGATGGTACCTACCCGAGTGGCACCACCCAATGGGAAAAACGAAATGTATCCGACCTGGTACCGGTATGGGATGCCGACACCTGCATTCAGTGCGGCAACTGTGCCTATGTATGTCCGCACAGCGTGATCCGTGCCAAATTTTTTCATAAGGACCATTTGAAAAATGCGCCTGATAGCTTTAAATCCGCACCGATCAATGCACGGGGATTTCCGGAAACACAATACTCCCTGCAGGTGTATGTGGAAGATTGCACAGGATGTAATTTATGTGTGGAAGTGTGCCCTGCCATCAACCTTACCGACCGTACCCGCAAGGCCATTAACATGGATGAGAAAGAGCCGATACTGAAAGCGGAACAAAAAAATATTGACTTCTTCGAATACCTGCCATGGAACGACCGTTCCAAAATAGATTTCTCCACCGTGCATGGTGCACAGTTTCTCGAGCCGTTGTTTGAATTCTCGGGTGCCTGTGCCGGATGCGGTGAAACACCGTACCTCAAATTATTATCACAACTCTTTGGTGACCGCCTGCTGATCGCCAACGCTACGGGATGCTCTTCCATTTACGGAGGAAATTTACCAACCACCCCATGGGCCACCAACAAAGACGGAAGAGGACCGGCCTGGTCGAATTCCCTCTTTGAAGACAATGCCGAATTCGGACTGGGAATGCGCATCACGGCCGATCATCAGCTGGGTGTGGCCCGGCAATACCTGCTCGAACTGAAAGAAAACCTGGGGGAAGAAAGCGTGAACGAAATACTGAATGCAGAACAGATCCTGGAATCGGATATTGCGAAGCAGCAGTTGCGGGTGCAGTTATTGAAAGAGAAACTGATAACGATGAACCTCTCATCGGCGAACCATTTGCTCTCTGTGGCCGACCAGCTGGTGCGGCGCAGCGTATGGCTCGTGGGTGGCGACGGATGGGCCTATGATATCGGCTACGGAGGACTGGATCATGCACTCGCCAGCGGACGCAACATCAACATACTTGTGCTTGATACGGAAGTATATTCCAACACCGGCGGACAGATGTCGAAGTCAACACCTACCGGTGCCACGGCAAAATTCGCAGCAGGAGGTAAAACCGTTGGTAAAAAAGATCTCGCCATGCAGGCCATCTCCTATGGCAACGTATATGTAGCACGGGTTGCCTTTGGTGCCAATCCGCAGCAGGCATTGCTTGCCATGCGGGAAGCCGAAGCCTACGATGGGCCTTCCATCATTCTGGCCTACAGCCATTGCATTGCCCACGGCTACGATTTGAAAGACGGACTGAGCCAGCAACACAAGGCGGTAGCCAGCGGTCACTGGCCGCTGATGCGATACAATCCGGTATTGCGGAAGAAGAACCTCAATCCGTTCGTGCTCGATTCACCACGTCCGAATATCACATTGAAGGACTATGCCTACAATGAGTTGCGGTATAAGGTGCTGAGCATGACACACCCTGAAGCGGCCGAACAATTGATGAAGACGGCCCAGGAAATGGTGAACCTGAAATGGAAAAATTACGAAGAGCTGGCTACCAAGAAAGCCAGTGATTTTGTGCCGGTGAGTTGAGGAAATAAACCCATCTCAGGTGAGCATGAATTTCTTGTTTGGGATCGGAAATAACTTTCGTATTGGACGAACTCTTTTATTCATTTGGTATAAAACGGAAATAAGGGGTTTTTTACTTCATAAAATTGGAATTGTATCTTTTGAAGTGCTGTCAATTATTTAGCTTTGACTGAAATTGTTTCGATCTAACATTATTTCGGTTTACAATAACCAATGATATTTATTACGTCATATTTTAATAATGGATGAAAAAAGCTTTATTTAAATTAGTTATTATTTTTACTTCATATCTCAGCATAGAAGCATCTGCACAAGATTTTATTTGGGCAAAGGCAATGGGAGGAATAAATTTCGATGCAGGGAATAGCATAGTAACGGATAATATAGGAAATACGTATACCACCGGTTTTTTTGAGAAGAAAGTAGATTTTGATCCGGGTACTGGAACATATGAGCTGAATTCAGCTGGAATGCAAGATATCTTTATAATGAAAATGGATAGCTCCGGAAGATTGGTTTGGGTAAAAGACGTTGGTGGGGTTGGCGGAGATGAAGGTTTATGCATAGCGCTTGATGCTCAATATAACCTGTTAATTGCAGGTAATTATGAAGGAACTGTAGATTTTGATCCAGGTATTGGTATCGCTAAACTTGATAGTAATGGCCTTTTTATTACCAAATTCGACACATCCGGTAATTTTATATGGGTCGACAGAATTGCTCCCATTTGGGGTGGAAGAATCAATTGCATCACTTCAGATGTTGCTTGTAATGTATATGTAACAGGAGGGTACACAGGAACATGTGATTTTGATCCAGGTGTTGGAGTATATAATTTAACTTCAATGAATCCATATCCATCTGCTATTACAGATATTTTTATATTAAAATTAGATAAATCCGGGAATTTTAAGTGGGCTAAGAGCATTGGTTCCAACTACCATGATATTTCTAATTCGATTGCTGTAGATCTGAAGGGGAATGTTTATTCAACAGGATTTTATTCTGACACCTGCGATTTCGACCCCGGGGTCTCTAAGTTCTACCTTAATACAAGTCATGAAGAATCTGCTTTTATATTAAAACTGGACTCTTTTGGCAATTTTATTTGGGCAAAGGGATTAATGGCGACGAATGGTTGGGTTTCTTATGGGGAATCGATTGCTGTTGACGACTCAGCAAATATTTACATAACAGGGTTAGCTGGAGAGGGGACTGACCTTGATCCTGGTCCGGCAAAATACATATTGGATTCGGCCGGGATTTTTATTCTTAAACTGGATGAGTTTGGCAATTTTATATGGGCGAGTGGATATGGAGGCCGGCAAGGTCTTGCTCATGGTCGTTTTATCACTTTAAGTAAATCTCATCATGTTTACTTGTCTGGGTATCTTAAAGATAGTATCACAATTAAATTGGATACAGGTATATTTCAGGTTAATCGTAAATCGTATTCCTCTTTAATTTTTAAATTTAGCTCATCAGGACACTTATTATGGGTTGAAAGTCTTGAAAGTTCTTTGCAAACTTCTGTGTTTTCCATGACGGTTGATTCATCAGAAAATCTATACTTAACGGGTAGATTTATTGATACATGTGACC
>JBGAVF010000178.1:0-6429 GCA_044228315.1 Bacteroidia bacterium
AACCGGTTCTCGAATGTTCCTTTCATATACTCCGGAATGGCATCTTTCAGTTCAATGGTAAAATAAGAAATACAACGGGATGCATCGAGTTGCTGTGGGGCTATAATGGCATCGGTCGGACAGGCATCGATACAGGCGGTACAGGTACCGCAGTAATCTTTGGCATAGGGTGCATCGGGTTGCAGGGGAATGTCGATGATCAGTTCGGCAATAAAGAAAAAGGAACCCTGCTGCTTTGTGATCAGATTGGTGTGCTTGCCCATCCATCCCAGCCCGCTGCGTAAGGCCCAGGCCTTTTCAAGTACCGGGGCCGAATCCACAAAGGCCCTGCCTCCGAAGTCGCCCCATACCGACCGCAGATCCGTCAGCAAATCATTCAGCTTCTCTTTAATAACCACATGGTAATCCTTTCCGTAAGCATATTTTGAAACCACAGGGGCATCCGCAGCTATGGGATGTTCGGAAGGGAAGTAATTGTATAAAAAGCTGACAATACTTCGGGCCCCTTCCACCAGTTTGCGGGGGTCAATGCGCTTGTCGAAATGATTCTCCATGTAATGCATCGAGCCATGGGATCCGTTTTTCAGCCATTGCTCAAGCTTCGCGGCTTCTTCGGTAAGTTCCGCTGCTTCGCTGATACCGCAGAAGCTGAAACCCATGTCGGCCGCTTTTTGTTTTATCAGTGCCGCTTTTTGCGAGGCATCCATGGTTACCGGTTAAGATCGTAGGTTAGGTTCAGCGTACGGTTGCTGAGAACCGTATCTTTTATTTCACGGGTTGCCGGATCCCAGATGCCGTTGCTCTCTACATAAAAGCACTGGTAGTTGGGCATGATCTTACAGAAACGCTGACGTACCTCGTTGCTGTCTTTCATGCTGTAACTGATATTGGTTTCACTCAGTAAGGTACCGTAATAATCAAATTTCATCAGCGTGAACCACATGCTTGGATTACGGGTATGGGTCACTTCAAAATAGTTGATAAGGTAATAGGTTGAATCGAGCATGGGCAGCTGACCATAGTAATACACCGGCCAGGGCGGAATGGAATCCATCATCATATATGCATGCAGATCTTTCGGGTCGATCTTTCTCAGGGTCTGGAACTGATATGTGTTTTCTTTCAGAAATCCCGGCTGATTCAGGAGTAACGGCAAGGGCAGGGTGTCGAATTGTTTTACAAATTCAGGAAACCCCTCTTTTACCTTTCGTTCCTGGGGTTTGTTCTTGGATGCGTTGGAACAGGCGGCTGCAACCAGGATGCATAAAATGGTGAGGGCATGTATTATTTTTTCGATTCGCTTATTTTCCATTGTTGCAAATTAAAGTAATATTGATAGTTGAGATAATGCTGAAGTACCCGTTCGCACACAATATACACCGGGGCCTGAAGCAGGTACACTACAAAAAAAGGGGAGAGGTTACCGATATTACTTCGGCCATATACATCCATGAATGGATGATACGGCAACCTCTTATATAAGGTTTGTGTATCTTTAGCTGGCTCACTTCATCCCAGCGTATGGTATCGGGTATGGCTTGTGTTGCAGTATGCGGGTTGGTTTTCAATACAAAACAAGTATCGTTCATGTATTGAATCACAGGGTATGACCGGTCTTTCCGGGAACGTTTCTTTTCCAGCATTTCACTGAAATGTGCGGTATCTTTTTTTAAAACAAATGAAATGCGGTCGCTTGTGCCGATCTTATATTTCTGTTTTGCTGATGCAGAGATCAGATAATAATGTTGGGCCGGAAGCCGAAGAAGAAAAAAGAGCAGGGTGAATAGAACAAGGAAACGCATACCGTAATCAGAACAACCGGTCCATTTTGAAAGAAGGGAACTTGCCCAGGTGGCGGAAAGCTTTCTCGGTGGCTTCACGTCCGCGGGCGGTGCGGTTAATAAATCCTTCCTGAATCAGAAAGGGTTCATACACTTCTTCAATGGTTCCTTCATCCTCGCTCACGGCGGTGGCTATGGTTTTCAGTCCCACCGGTCCCCCTTTGAATTTTTCAATAATGGTATACAGAATTTTGTTATCCATCTCATCCAGGCCATTCTCATCCACATTCAGGGCATTGAGTCCGAAACGGGCAATATCGAGATCAATAAGGCCTTTGTTTTTTATTTGCGCGAAGTCGCGGGTACGTCGTAGCAAGGCGTTGGCAATACGCGGGGTGCCCCGGCTTCGTCGGGCTATTTCGTAAGCGGCCTCTTCCACAATATCCGATTTTAGGATCTGAGCCGAGCGTTTTATAATGCTGGTGAGCAGTTTTACATCGTAATATTCAAGCCGTGCATTGATGCCGAATCGTGAACGCAGGGGTGAGGTAAGCAATCCGCTGCGGGTAGTGGCCCCAATGAGTGTGAACGGATTCAGCGATATCTGAATGGAACGGGCATTGGGTCCCGACTCGATCATGATATCAATTTTAAAATCTTCAACGGCACTATACAGGTATTCTTCCACAATGGGACTGAGCCGGTGTATTTCGTCGATGAATAAAACATCGCCGTGTTCCAGGTTGGTAAGCAGGCCGGCCAGATCCCCGGGCTTTTCGAGCACAGGCCCCGAGGAAGTGCGGAGGGTGCTTCCCAGTTCATTGGCAATGATATTGGCCAGGGTGGTTTTCCCCAGTCCGGGAGGGCCATGCAGTAACACGTGATCGAGGGCTTCCCCCCGTTGCTTGGCCGCTTCCACAAAGATCTTCAGGTTCTCAATGATCTTGTCTTGTCCGGTGAAATCATCGAATTGCTGCGGGCGCAGCACGCGTTCCAGTTCCTTATCCGGACCGGTCAGGTTTTCATCCTCGGCATTTAAATTTGGGTTTCGGCTCATCTCTTACAAAGTAACAAACAATTGTTGGATTCTCAGGAACAAAGCAAGGAAATGATTTCAGAAACCGGCATTTGTTTTTGTTCTCCTGACGTAAGGTTTTTCAGTGAGAGGTTGCCTGTCTGCATTTCATTCTCACCAATTATAATGGCATATTCTACGCCCTTGGCATTGGCATAGTCGAGTTGTTTTTTTAGTTTGGCTGCCATTGGGTAAACTTCTGTGTTGATACCGGCCTCCCGGAACTGCCGTGCCGGCATCAGGGCATATTGAAGCGCTGCATTGTCCATAGCACAAAACAAAACCCGGGTAATGCTTTGTCCAACGGAAGGAAAACGTCTCAGCTCATCCAGTACTTCATATATACGGTCGAGGCCAAAGCTGATGCCCACACCCGATATACCCGGCCATCCGAAGATACCGGTAAGGTCATCATAGCGGCCTCCGCCCCCAATACTACCCATCTTCACCTCATTTGATTTCACTTCGAAAATACATCCGGTATAGTAATTTAGTCCCCGGGCCAGGGTAATGTCGAGTTTGATGCGGGAAAGATCATAATTCATTTTTTTCAGGGAATCCATCAGGAATCGCAGATCGTCGGTTCCCTTTTTTCCACTTTCCGAATTGGTGAAAAAGGTATTGAACTGCTGCAACATGCTTTCAACATCTCCGCTGGCCGAGAAAATAGTTTTCAACTGAGACACCTGCTCCTGAGTAAAATTCATCAGGGACAAACGTTCCTGTACATCATCCCAGGTTGATTTATCGAGGGTATCAATCACCGTGATCAGTTCCATCATCCGTTCCGGGGCGCCGATCATTTCAGCAATGCCCATGAGTATCTTGCGGTGGTTGATATGAATGGTAACATCCAGGTTCAGCTTCGCAAACGCATCGGTGTAAATGCCTACCAGGTCAGCTTCATTCAGCAGGCTGTCGCTTCCGATCACATCGGCATCGCATTGCCAGAATTCACGGAACCGGCCTTTCTGAGGACGGTCGGCACGCCACACGGGCTGCATCTGATACCGGCGAAACGGGAAAGTGATCTCATTCCGGTGCATCACCACATAGCGGGCAAAGGGCACCGTAAGGTCGTATCGAAGGGCCTTCTCAATCACATTTCTACTGTTGTAATTGCTCTCAAGCATCATGTTGAAGTCCTTCCGCATCAGTTCCTTCTTCTCTTCTTTCGCCTCATGAATACGGGAATTCAGCACTTTAAAGATCAGCTGGTCGCCTTCATCGCCGTATTTTCCGGTGAGGGTTTCGATGTTTTCCATGGCCGGGGTTTGCAGGGGCATAAAGCCATACGAACGGAAGACGGATTCAATCGTTTGAAGAATATACTGGCGCTGCATTACCTGTTCGGGTGAAAAATCGCGCATGCCGGAGGGCAATGAAGGTTTAATTACTGACATAACAGATGTAAGGTTCAAAAGTAATTACTTAAATGCTGATGTGAGGCGGGGTTGAAAAATTATTTTAGGGTTTTGTGATTATCTCCCCAACCTTTCTATTTTTACCGCAGTCTTTACACAAAACCCGGCACCCAAGGATGAAAATCAATTTCAGTAATAAAAGAATGTTCCTCACGATCGTTGCAGGCATTTGCATTTTATTCAGTACCGGGGCCATGGCACAGTATACAAAGTATTCATACACGCCAAAGTACAAGCAACCTACGTTCGATACACTGTATAAAACCGATATAGGCTTTAACTGCACCGAGCTAATAAAAAATGCCCTGTTTTTTAATAACCTGAATGTTGTTGGCTTTTATCCGTTCGATATCTCTTACCGGCATTTAAAAAAGAACCGCCGGGATTTTTACCGGGCCGGTCTTTCTTTTTCGTTCTCCGGTTCACGCTTTATTGGGATTAACAGCCTTCAGTTTCCCCAAACAAAAAGCAATACGTTTACGTTTCGTTCGGGCAATGAGCGCCACCGGCTTATTGCAAAAAATGTGGTATTCATTAACGGATCCGATTTTCGTATAGGATTTAAACATGCACTAAATAACGACCAAACTCCGCTTGGATTCACCAATAATGTTACCTTTTTTATGGGAGCGGCTATTATAGCTGGGCTGGAATACCGGGTGGCCGAACGTTTCCGTTTCAGTACCGAAGTAGCATTCATGGCGAATTTTCTGGCTTCCAACAATGCACTCAATGGCCTCATACAGTTTCCTGAATTTGGCAACTCGGTAAGTACCGGACTTGAAGTACACATGATGATCCCAACCTTTATTGTTGCGAGCTATGCATTTTAAACAAAGCTGTCTGATACTGATTTTTTCCTTCCTCGGTCTTTCCGGGGCAAGGGCTCAGCAGGCATGTAACACATGTGTGGCTGATAGCTTGTTTCGTAATGTGTACACGGTTAATGCAACCGCTTTTGTAAAGCAGTTTCTGCCGCACAACAGCCATTCCCCGTTCAGTTATAATCCGTACCTGTTCATGTACAAAAGGTATGGAGGCAACCATACTTTTACCGTGTATCTGCAGCTTTCACAATGCCATCACTAATATTGATTTCTTTTTCGGCACCAGTTCACCAAAAAATGCCGATCTGGGACTTGGCATGGAAAAACGAATGCCGCTGACCAATCGCATTGAAGTATATTATGGAATGGATCTTCAACAAGGATATTCCCGGAATTTCGGTACTGATTTTTCCTTTGGAATACGTTATGCGCTGGCACCATTGGCCGGACTGGAATACTTCATCACACCCCGCATTCGGGTAAGTACAGAAGCCAGTTTGGCTGTTTTCTGGGCATCACAAAACTACTTCCGCATGTACCGTATGGCATCCGACTTTGTTGTTAAAGATATTCCCGGCGGAGGCATACAGTTTCTTCCTCCCGACTTTATAAATTTTAGTATTGCTTTTTAGAAAATGAATAAAATGAATCGAAAATCACGCCTTACCATTCTCCTTCTTTACATTGGAATGGTTGGTTTCTCTCAGGGTGCCGACACTACCTCCGGTAAAAGGGTGATGCGGAATGAATTTGGTATCAACGCTACCGGATTCGTGCAGCAGTTTGTGGCTTTTGGCAACGTTACCAGCGCCGACCAGGCTCCGTACGACTTTTTTTACAAGCGGTTCTACAACAGTCAGAAAAATGCCTTCAGGGCCGGGTTCGGATTCAACTTCAGGCAGTTTACCGCCAATAATATTTTTCGTGATATGCAGCGGTATGATGCCCGTATCGGAATAGAACAGCAAAAGCGCCTGCATAAAAAGGTTTATGGCTATTATGGCCTTGACTATCGTTTTGAGTACAGCCTTGGGTATATTCATAATATGGACTTCGGTACCCGTTCCACCACAACCGACATCGGGAACGGTGTGGCCGGTATCTTTGGTGTGGAATACCGGTTTAATCAGCGCCTTAAAATATCGGCAGAAGGAGCCTTACAAGCGTTCGTAACGCAGGAAACGGAAGCACTTACCACTGCATTCCCTCCGTTTCCCGACCCAGTAAATAAAGTGTCATGGTCGTTTGGTTTTATCAAGCCGGTTTATATCTTTGTATCTTTCAACTTTTAGTTCTAACTATCTCAATGAAAAAAGTAATCA
>JBGAVF010000179.1:0-6490 GCA_044228315.1 Bacteroidia bacterium
GAAACGGTCATTGTATTTAAACTGAACGGCACCCGAACCGCTGCTGATGGCCTTTACGCGTCCTTTTGGGGCATAGGTTCCGTCAAAAATATCATAATAAGTGATTGTGAATTTCTGGTCTCCGCACTGGATGGCCTTTACTTTCCCCTCATTTTTATCAATGGCATCATTATATGTAAAACTTACCGACTGCCCTTCGGTGCTCACCGACTTCACTTTCCCTTCAAACCCGTCGAACCGGTCGTTGTATTTAATTTCAACCGACTGAAAATCATTGGAAACGACTTTCCCGTCGCAGATGATCATGGTTTTGCCGGCATGGCTGAAACAGATCCAAACACGTCCGGTGGAATCAACCTCCAGCCTGGAAATGCCTTCGGCCGGCACCGACACCTCCCCGTCGCTGTAACGCCATGTATGATCGGGGTATAATAGAACCTTTTTACCGTCCTGGGTAATAGCTGATATCTGGCTGAATGAAACGGATGTAAGTATGACCAGAAAGAACAGAAGAACATTTTTCATGATGTGCCGTAAATTTAAATTGCTTCGCATCAAAGTTACCACAAACCAACAACGGCCCTGCTTTTAATACAAACAAACCTGTGTTTTAACTAAAATCCGCTTCGTTTCAAAGAAAAAGAAAGATAAAACACCGGTTCGCAAAACATACCGGCTGAACCGATTGTTTGTATAATGTATCTTTGCCCCGCATTATGAAAATGAAAATCAGTGTACTCTTTCTTCTTCTTTTTTCTCTCTCACTTCAGGCCCAGAAATACAGTATCAGCGGGTTTGTGAAGGATGCCAAAACCGGAGAAACACTTATCGGAGCTACCATTGCCGTACCTTCCAAAACACTGGCTACGCCTACCAACAACTACGGATTTTATTCCCTTCAACTCGAAAAAGGCACCTACTCTATAACCTGTACTTTTCTTGGGTATACCGCGAAAACACAACACTTAATATCTCCCTCGAACCCTTAACCGTAGAAAACAAGGAAGTTGAGGTGACTGCCGAGAAAAAAAACAAGAATGTAACCAACAACGAAATGAGCAAAGTACAACTCAGCGCCGAAAAGGTGAAAGAGTTGCCGGCCCTTTTCGGTGAGGTAGACATCCTCAAAACCATTACCCTGTTACCTGGCATCAAAAGCGGTGGTGAAGGCAGCACCGGCTTTTATGTACGAGGCGGGGGACCGGATCAGAATCTGGTACTGCTGGATGAAGCGGTGATATATAACCCGTCGCACCTGCTGGGCTTTTTCTCGGTATTCAATGCCGATGCCGTGAAAAATATTGAAGTGATCAAAGGGGGGATGCCGGCTCAATACGGAGGACGTCTTTCAAGCATTGTGAATGTTACCATGAAAGAAGGCAATAACCAGAAATACAAGGTGGAAGGGGGTATTGGCCTTATTTCATCCCGACTCATGATCGAAGGCCCGATCAAAAAGAATAAAAGCTCCTTTATTTTAACCGCACGCCGAACCTATATCGATGTGCTTGTACAACCGTTTTTAAAGGCGAACCTGAAAGGCAACCGGTACTATTTCTACGACCTTAACTTTAAAGCCAACTATATCCTCAACGACAAAAACCGTGTGTACCTTTCAAGTTACTGGGGCGACGATATTTTCTCGTTTAAAAGTCCTGACCTGAGCGATATTAAATTCAGCACTGGCTGGGGGAACCGCTTCGCCGGCGCACGCTGGAATCATATCTTCAACAACAAACTCTTCCTTAATACATCATTGGTGTACAATCAGTACCGGCTTCAAACCAACGCCTCTTTTCAGCAGGCCCGGTTCGAACTGTTCAGCGGCCTGCACGACTGGAACCTGAAAATGGATTTTAACCTGTTTGCCAATCCGAGGCACAAGGTATTATTCGGTACCAACTACATATACCACACTTTTACCCCCGGCATTGCCAGTTTTAAATTCAACGGAAGCAATGCCAGCGGATCGGCCAAGATCAACAACCAGTATGCCCATGAAGCGGCGGCGTATATAAGCGATGAATGGGATGTAACCGACCAACTGAATGTGCAGGGCGGTTTACGTTATGTTTATTTTAATCAGGTAGGGCCATACAAACAGGAATTGTTCAATGAACTGGGTGCTCCCACCGGAAAATTTGAAGAATACAAAACAGGGCAGTCGATAAAGGTTTACACGGGCCTCGAACCCCGTCTCAATGTGCGCTTTACCATCAACGAAAAGTCATCGGTAAAGGCCTCGGTGAATAAAGTGAACCAGTTTCTGCACCTGGCTACTACCAGCGGTGCCTCCCTGCCCAGTGACTTATGGATTCCCAGCAGCCGCCTTGTAAAACCACAGATCGCATGGCAGTATGCGGCAGGTTATTTCCGAAACTTTCACGACAACATGTTCGAGACAAGTGTAGAGGTGTATTACAAAACCATGGCCAACCAGATCGAGTTCAAGCCCGGTGCCCAGCTCTTCTTCAATGCCAATCTTGAGAAAGAAGTGATTCCCGGAAGTGGTAAAAGCTACGGGGCTGAATTCTTTATAAAAAAGAACCGTGGCAAACTAACCGGATGGATCGGCTACACTTTAAGCCGCACCACGCGCACGTTCGACTTCGGTACCGGCCCTATCACCTATCCGTACCGGTACGACCGGCTTCACGATGCCAGCGTGGTGCTGACCTATGAGATCAGTCGCAAATGGAACGCCAATTTCGTTTTCATTTATGGTACCGGTAATGCCATTACACTTCCTTTCAGCGGCATCATTTATAATATTGGCGTGGATTATTCCAATTTCAAACCCACCTTCTCGATCATCGATAACTACGACTACAACCGCATTAACGGTACCCGGCTGCCGGCTTATCACCGGGCCGACATCTCCTTTAACTACAAAGCAAAAGCCGGTAAGTACTATGAGTCGTTCTGGAACTTCGCCGTGTACAATGTTTACAACCGTGCCAACCCGTATTTTGTGTATGCACAAACCGACCAGGCAAGCAACTCGGTAAAGTATAAAATGGTGTACCTGTTCCCTATTCTGCCCAGTGTAACCTATAACTTTAAATTCTGACACCATGAAAAAAATACATCTATTGCTTTCGGTGTGTATGCTGTTGTTAGCGGCATGTACCAAAGACATCGACATCAAAGTGCCACAAGATGATGAGAAGCTGGTGGTGGAAGCCTATGTCAACAATTTATACCCCAATCTCAACTATGTCATCATCTCAAAAACCATCAATTATTTCAAGCCCGATTTCAGGCTGGATGGCAATGGCAATGCATCCGTTTTTATAAGTGAAGGGAAGGTAAATACACCGGGCGACACGGCATGGCACAAATACACGCTATCGTCGATCGGTGGATCATTCAACGGGCTTTACACCAGCGACAGCCTCAAAGGAAAGTCAGGATATGTGTACAAACTTGAGATCACCGTAAACGGAGAATATTATTACGGTTACACCACCATTCCTGATGTGGTTCCGCTCGACAGTATCACGCAGGAAATAAAATTCAAAGACCCGCAAACACCGCGTGCGTTTATGACCGTACACTTTAACGAACCTGCCACGCTGGGCCAGAATTACCGCCCCATGTTTCGTTATTCAGGCAGTCCGGCCTTTTTTGCGTGGGGCGATATTGCTGACAGTAACCAGACATTCTTTAACGATGACAACGCCAATGGCGTATACCGGCATTTCACGTATCCGCGTACCTTCAAAATCGGGGATACCCTGCAGTATTATTTAGCCAATATGGACCGTAACACCTATAACTTCTGGCAAAGCTATGAGAGTGCCCGGCAAAACGGTGGACCGTTCGCCACACCGGTACAACTGCGATCCAATGTTTTCGGTAAAAATGTGGCCGGAAGTTTCAGTGGCTTTGCGGTTGATCACATGCAGGTGATCTTTAAAAAGTAGATCAGCGAATAATGGTCAGAATGCCTTTATAGGCATGCACTTCTTCGAGGTAATCTTTCACTGTCAGGGTGTAATAGTACTCCGCTTCCGGCATCTCCTGTCCCATTGATTTTCCATCCCACTGCTTTTGCGGATCATCGGAAACAAACAGTTCCTGCCCCCAGCGGTTGAAAATATGCAATGAAAATTGTTGTATACCGGTGGCATATACTTCATAAAGATCGTTGCTATTGTCGGCATTCGGGGTGAACACATTCGGGATCACAATTTTGAAATTATTGGTCACCACAATCAGGAAACTCATGGTATCAATACAACCGCGGGCATTGGTCACAGTAAGTTTCGCCACATAATTTCCTGCAGCTTTGTAAAGATGTTGCGGATGCGGATCACTGGAAGAAGTGCCGTCGCCAAAGTCCCAGTGCTGTGTAATGTTACCCCGGCTCAGGTTGTTGAAATCTACTGTAAGGGGCACGTGTCCGTTATCGGGGGTAGGAATGAAAATAGCATGGAGCGTTGAATCCACCACCACGGTTACACTATCGGGCATGCCGTAACAGCCCTTGTTCAGTGCACGAACAAAATAGGTAGTGGTGGCAAGCGGAGAAACCGTAATTGAAAAGGTGGTATCTGTACTCCATTCCACCTGAGGGCAGATGTGGCAGCGCATGATATGACCGAATCATGCAGACAGTAATTGTCATCCACACCGGCATTCACCGTAAAGCGTTCTATCACATTCACACGAACGGTATCGAACGATTCACAACCATGCAGGCTGCTCAGTTTTAAAATATAATCGGTAGTAACTGATGGTTTCGCATAAGGTGTCAGAATCGCAGAATTGCTTAATCCGGCCGCAGGTATCCATTGCACTGTGCCAGTGCCGGTTGCGTTCAGCTGCACGCTGTCGCCATTGCAAATGGTAGCATCGGTACCGGCGTATGCAACCGGATATTCCCAAACGCTTACACGTACACGGGCCGTATCGCTGCAAATCCCGTTGTTCACCACAACATAATATGTGGTATCAACATCCGGATTCACCACCGGCTGTGTGGATGTGGTGGAACTTATTTTGTAGTTCGGATACCAGCTGACAACGCTGGTGCCGGTAGGTGTGGCTTTGAGTTGTACATTACCACCCCTGCAAAAGCCAGTATCGGCACCTGCTGTCACTTTTACCTTGGGTACCACATTTACGGTGATGGTATCGTTGCGAGAACAACCAAACACCGAATACCCCGTGACAATAAAGGTATGGGTGAAAAGTGGCCTGGCCCATGGATTGCCAATGGTGGTATCATTCAGATACAACTTGTTGTTCCAGCGGTAATAATCGGCACCGGTAACATTCAGCTGAACGCTGTCGCCCTGGCAAATAATTTTATCATTGCCGGCATAGGTAAGAGGCGCCGGTTTTACAGCTACTACCACAGTATCGCTGTCTTTGCAGGAGCCGTTACTCACCACCACTTTATAGGTTGTGGTTACCGACGGAAATGCCAGAGGGTTCGACACGTTGGTTGCACTTAAGCCGGTACCGGGGCTCCAGCTGTAATTAGCCCCTCCGCTTGCCTGCAGCCTTACGTTGCCGCCCACACAGATAAACGTATCGGAGCCGGCATTGGCATGTGGAGCGGTTGTGACAATAACATTCAGGGTGTCGTATTTTACACAGCCGGAAGCGTTGGTCCCTTTTATGATATAGGAAACTGAAACCGGCGGTTTGCACCACGGATTTGCGATGGTGCTGTCGGTAAGATATTGTTTTGTGTTGAAGGTGACGCTGCCGGCACCGGTTACATTCAGTTGCACACTGTCGCCCTGGCAAAGGGTGATATCGGGTCCGGCGTAGGTAGTGGGCCCGGAACGAACCGTAACTTTAACAGTATCATAGGCAATGCATCCGAAATAAGACGTGGCCCTCAGTACGTAGTTGGTTGTTGTACCCGGTGATGCCTTGGGCGATTTGCAGGTGGTGCAACTGAGACCGGTGGAAGGGAACCACAAATAGGCCTGTGCGAGCGATGCGCTGAGTTGCACACTGTCGCCCGGGCAAATAGCCGTGTCAATACCGGCATCAGCGAAAACTTCGCAGAATGCCTGTTGATTGCTGTACGATCCGCAGGCGCCGGTGAGCCCCCAGTAAACAGAGGTAACACCACCAAATACACTGTCGATGATGTTATAGGTTTTATTGATGCGCAATGTGTCGTCGAAAAAAAAATTGATATTCTGTGTAGAAGGCACCCAACGGATGCGGAACTTGTGGCATTTATTGTCTTCTATATTACGACTGCTGGCGGAGGCAGGAACAGCACCTGATACCACATTCATCACCGAACCGTTTTTGTTGATGGCTACATGGTCGGCGGCGATATCGGGATACCCGTTGCTCGAGTTATCCCAAGTGTCTATCTCGAAGTTGAGCGACGGGGAGATATTATCGTAGGCCATGAAACTGCCCGTATAGCCATAAGCCGACAATCCGGCCGGCGAGTTCTGTAAGGTGAATGAAATGCCGTCGGCTCCGGGGTAATCCTTATTGCCCAGATTCACGG